>CAOKUH010000057.1 GCA_948472605.1 uncultured Mycoplasmatota bacterium | reverse complement strand
AGGTTTTTCCTAGTCAAAATAACTCTTTTATAAAAATTTCATGTCTTTGTCCTGACTTATGAAAACTAAATTAATTCTCCAATTAATAAACCATTTTCATAATTAACAATTTTTATTTCATAAATATCATTAGGTTTTAAAACCTTATTTACTTTTACTTTAAGATAATTTGAAGTAAATCCAACACTTTCATTTTCCCTACATTCTTCAACTAAAACCTTAAGATTTTTACCAATATGATTTAAATAATATTCTTTTTCTAAATCTTTACTTAATTCATTTAAAATTTTACTACGCAACTTTTTTTCGCTTTCGTCTACTTGATTAGGCATCTTACTAGAAGGGGTTCCATCTCTTTTAGAATAAGGAAAAACATGTATTTTACTAAACTTAAAATTTTTACAAGTTTCAATAGTTTTTAAAAATAACTCTTTAGTTTCATAAGGATGACCAACTATAACATCAGTCGTAATACTTATATCTGGTTTTATACTTCTAATAAAAGCTAATTTATTTAAAAAATACTCTAAATCATATTTACGATTCATTCTTTTTAAAATTTCATTACTTCCAGCTTGCAAAGGGATATGAAGATGATTTACAACTTTAGAATTATTTTTAATTTCTTCTAGCATATCAGCATTTAACTCAGTTATTTCAATCGAAGAAATTCTAATTCTTTCTAAACCTTCTATTTTACTTATTTCCTGAATTAAATCTTTTAAATTTTTATTATTAGAATTATAAGAACCTGTATGGATACCAGTTAAAACCACTTCTTTATGACCATTTTTAACTAAAGTTTTAATTTCACTAACAGCTTTGTCAAAATCTTTGCTACGTAAATTCTTACGTACATAAGGAATTATACAATAACTACAAAAATTATTACATCCATCTTGAATTTTTACAAATGCTCTAGTATGACTATTAAATTTATCTACTTGCATATCTTCAAAATCATATTCTTCATCTTGATAAAACTTTTCGTAACTATTTAAGGTCCTTAAATAATTTTCTATTAGCTCATAAATTTTACTTTTATCTTTATTACCAATTAAAATATCTATATCCATACTTTCATATTCTTTTTGATTATTCTCACTGCTACAACCACAAACTACTACAATTTTTCCTAAGCGTTTGGCATGTCTAACCATTTTTTTAGATTTATTATCAGCCATATTTGTAACAGAACAAGTATTAATAATAATTATCTCAGCATTATCTTGAGATTCTTCATAAACATAATTTTCTTTTAATAAATTTTCTTTTATAACTTCACTTTCATATGTATTTACTTTACAACCCAAAGTTATAATATGAAATTTCATAAACATCACCTTCAAATTAAATCATATTATAGCACATAATTTATAATTTAAAAAAAGGGTTTTTAACCCAATAGTTCATTTAAAGTCTTTAAAGTGTTCAAAAACTCCTCTTCTCTTTTATAATTACCAAAAACCATATTTTTACGTTCTTTTAAAGTAGGCTCTTCCATTAAATTATTTAAATTTATTTTCTTTATCGTTATATCATCATTAATAACATTTTCCTCTTCATAATTAATTTTACCCATTTTACTCTTTGCTAATAACTCTTCATAACTAATAATAGCCCTTTCTTCTTGTTCTTTTTCATAATCTGTAAATTCTGATACAACTAAAGAACTATTTTCAATATTATTAACTATAGTTTTTAGATCTTCATCATTTTTTGGGGTATTAATACTTGCATTATCATTTATATCTTCATAACTTTCATTTTTAATAATATAAATTAACGAAACTACTAGAATAATTAAAACTAAAATTGAAATATACAATAATAAATCTATATTATTAATTGAGGTAATTACATTTATAACATCACTTAAAATTTGTTTCATTTATTATCACATCCTATTATATTTTATCATAATGTTTTATGAATATGTTAAGAAAAGAAAAGAATTTACATCATATAATGTAAATTCTACTTTGTAATATAAGGGTCATCTAAAGTTCCACTACCTGTTACAATAGTTTTTTTAACAAGATTTATAACAGGACGTACTCCTCTAAAATAATTTCCTGAGCTTTCTCCTATTTTACCTTCTTTTGTTATTTCAAAAAAAGTAATATCTTTAGAGTCACTAATGCTTGGCGTAATAGTCCACCATGAAACTACTTTATTAGGCAAATATAAATAAAAGCTTTGATTTTGTTCTGTCATTGATGCTCCTGCCATTATTATTTCATCTAATGATAATAACCCAATTCTACTAGTATAAATCGTTCCTAAACAATTATAGGAATAATTATTATTTACTAAGCGATCTTTACTTCCATAATATGTATTTATGCCATCTTCATTAATAATAGAATCATCTACACAATATCGATTAGATATCAAATTATTTTCATATTTTTCAAGATTATCTCGATACCATAAATCTAAAGTTTCATACATTTTATTTTTCGAAAAATTAAGTTTATCTTCAATTAACTCTTCATCATCAGCGTTATAAAAATTGGCTGTTGCTTCAGCATAATCATTTAATATTAATTTAACACTACCATCACTATTTATAGCAACAATCCGCCATAACAAACCAGCAAATAAAACATAATTATTTTCAATGTAACCTTTAAAATAATAAAATTTACCATAATCATTTTTAGCTTCTATTAAACCATCGGTTAATGAGACAGGAACTTCTGTATTAATCTCTGAAACTTGAATTTCATTATTCTTTATAATTGTACTCGCAAAATATTCTTCATTATTTTCTTCTTTTTCAATAACTATTTTAGTTTTTATTACATCAGGATTTGAATAAATCTTTAAATTATAAGAATGAGTTTCTCCTGGATTAATATTAATCATCTCTGCTAAATTAGGATTAGTTTTAGTAAGTTCATTCTTTAAAATATTAACTTTATTATTTCTTTCAGTTAAATCATATTTAACCATATTTGTACTCATTAAATTATCTAAGTATATATAATAAGAGGTTTCTAAATTTGAATTATTAGTTACAGAAAAAGTATATGTACTATCTGTATCATTTATATTTATAATATTTCCTTTTAAATAATTAATTGATAAACCCTCTTCTACTATAACAACAGGGTTATTATTTTCTACATCATTTAAATACTTTATATATGAAATTAAAACAAAGATGGATAAAATAAGTAAAAATCCCACCAGTTTTAATCCTGTCCTATATTTTTTTCTCATATAATCAACCTCTTATTAATTATATAATAAGTATAGCAATTATATTATATTATTGTCAATTTTGGGATTATCTTACTTTACATTTTTATAGTTTTAGCCAAAATAAAAGCCAAGTAAATTAAATTTTTAATAATTTAATCTAAATTGGCTATTTTTTATTTTTTTAAATATTTTTTAAAATTTTTAAAAACTGCATCATCATCTAAACCAGTTTCTGCAAGTTCTTCTAATAATTTCTTTTGTTTACGATTTAATTTGGTTGGAGTTATAACATTTAATATTACATACATATCTCCCTTACGAATAGAGTTAGGAATTTTAATTCCTTTACCTTTTAATTTTAATTTATCACCAGTAGAAGCTCCCGCTTTTATTTCTAGAATAACATTATTTTCTAATGTTGGTATTTCTTTTTTACAACCAAGAGCTGCTTCAGTAATAGTTATAGGTACTTCTAAATATATATCCTCTTCATCTCGTTCAAAAAAGTCATGTTTTTTTACACTAAACTCAATATAAATATCGCCATTTGGTCCACCATTGCTTCCAGCTTCACCTTTACCACTTATACGTAATTGATAGCCATTATCAACGCCTTCTGGAACACTTACAACTATTTCCTTATTTTCTTTCGTATATCCTGTTCCACGGCATAAATTACAAGTTTCTTGATATGTTTTGCCAGATCCAGAGCACTCATTACAAGTAGTTTGAGTTTGAAATATTCCAAACATACTAGTTTGTTCAGATATAATTGTACCTCTACCTTTACATTTACTACAAGTTTGTTCGCCAAAGCCACCTTTTCCATGGCATTTTTCACAATTTTCATTTAAGTCAATATTAATGCTTTTTTTTGAGCCAAAAACTGCTTCTTCAAAAGTTAAGTTCAATTTAACTAAACGATCACGCCCTTTACTTGGAGCATTACGTCTTCTAGAACTTCCTCCACCAAAATTAAACCCAAATGATGAGCCAAAAAATTCATCAAATATACTACCTAAATCTATATCTTCTGCATTAAATCCTTGGAAACCACTAGAACCACCTTCAAACGCTGCGTGACCAAATTGATCATACTGACGACGTTTTTCAGGATCAGATAAGATAGCATAAGCTTCACCAATTTCCTTAAATTTTGCTTCAGCTCCCTCTTCTTTATTTACATCTGGATGATATTGTTTAGCAAGTTTTCGAAAAGCTCTTTTTATCTCATCCTCACTTGCCGTTTTAGAAACCCCTAAAACCTCATAATAATCTTTCTTATTCATTATTTACACCTCCTTTATACAATGCTTCAAATTCATCCATTTCACGATTAAATTCCAAAAATGCTTCTTGAAACACACTTTTATCTGTTAAATCAACACCTGCAACTTTTAAAGATTCTACTGGGGACTTAGTCGCTCCTAAACTTAAGAACCTCAAATATTTTTCTAAAGCCCCTTCTTTTTTATCAAAAATATCTCTTGCTATTTTTAAAGCGGCTATATAACCTGTTGAATATTGATAAACATAAAAATTATAATAGAAATGTGGTACTCTAGACCATTCATATTTAATTTTATCATCAACAACAATATTATTTCCAAAATACTTTTTATTTAAATCATAATATGTATTGCATAAATTTTCTTTAGTCAAGATTTCTCCATTTTGTTCCTTATCATGAATTATTTCTTCAAACTCTGCAAACATAGTTTGTCTAATAACAGATGATTTAAAATGTCTAATCAATTCATCTAAAATGCATATTTTTTCCTCTTTATTAGAACTAGTATTTAAAATATGAAAAGCAAGTAGAGCTTCATTTACTTGACTAGCTACTTCTGCAACAAATATCGTATAATTATAATCACAATAATTGTTATTTTCTAAAGCATAATAATAATGCATAGCATGACCAAGTTCATGAGCAAGAGTGGCAACATCATCATATCTTTCATTATAATTTGTTAAAACATAAGGATGGGTTTTATAAACACACGTACAATATGCTCCACTTCTTTTATTTTTATTGGGAAAAACATCAATCCAATTTTCATTAAAAGCTTTTTTTAAAACATCACTATAATATTCTCCTAAAACTTCTAAAGCTTCTTTAATTAATTCACTTGCCTCTTCGTAAGAATATTTTTTTTCATAATTCTTTATAATAGGTACACTTAAATCATATAAATGCAACTCATCTACTCCTAAAGATTCTTTTCTTATATCCCATTGGCGATATATAATATCTAAGTTTTCTTCGATGGCATTTAATAATGTTTTATATACTTTAATATCAACATCATTGTTATCTAATGCTGCTTCTAAAGCTGTATTATACTTACGTAAATTAGCCATTTCATTATCTTTTTTTACATTAGCAGCTAATAATTCACTAGTGGTATTAATGATATTTTTATATCCTTCATAAAAAGTTTCAAAGGTATTTTTTCTAACATTTCGATCTTGAGATTCCATTAATATTTTATAACTAGATTCATTTAATTCAATAGTTTCTCCCTTGGCATTTAATACACTATCAAATTTTAAATCAACATCAACTAATTTAGAATAAGCACTTTCAGGATACGAAATAACTTCACTTAATTTACTTAATATTAATTCTTCACTTTTACCTAAAATATGATTTTTACTACGATATATTTCTTTTAATAATCTTTCATATTTTTTTAATTTATCATTTTCTTCTATAAATTTTTTTACAACTTCATAATCACTTTCTAAAAGCTCTGGTATAATATATGCAGATGCTACACCCATTTCTTGATAAAGTTTATAAGCATAGCCAAAATATTCATTCCCTGTTTTATCTTCTAAATCAAAATCATTAGTTAAATGAGCAAATACAAATACTTTTTCCACTGATTTTTCTATATTTTCACTTAAAGAAAGTAATTCAAATAAATTGTTACTATTATCCAAAATTTTTCCTTCATAACTTTTAATTTTGTCAATTTCTTTATATAAGTTTTCAATTTCTTTAAAAAAACTTTCTTCCGTTTCAAATAAATCTTTTATATTCAATTTATATTTATCATTTATTTGGTCTCTATTTTTCATTTTTCCTCCAACACTTAAGTAAAGAGAGAGTTTTGCTCTCTCTTCTTATTTTTCTTCGTAGTTAGCCTCTTCAACATCACTTTTATCATCTTTTTTTTCAGAATTTGTTGTATTTTCTTGATTATTTTGGTTTTCTTTAGCTGCTTCTTCATAAACTTTTGTTGCTAATTTCATTGCAACTTCATTTAAACTATCAGTTTTTTTCTTGATATCTTCAATATCATTTTTTTCTAAAGCTTCTTTTAATTCTTTTATTTTATCTTCAGCTTCAGTTTTATCCTTTTCATCTACTTTATCTCCTAAATCACTAATTGCTTTTTCAGTTGCAAAAATCATAGAATCTGCATTATTTTTAACATCAGCCTCTTCTTTTCTTTTTTCATCTGCTTCTTTATTTTCTTCAGCTTCTTTTACCATTTTTTCAATATCTTCATCACTTAGACCAGTAGATGATTGAATTGTAATTGATTGTTCTTTATTTGTTCCTAAATCTTTAGCTGTTACATTTACAATACCATTAGCATCTATATCAAATTTAACTTCAATTTGTGGTATTCCTCTTGGAGCTGGTGGGATATTTGTAAGTTGGAAATTGCCTAATGTTTTATTATCTTGAGCCATTGGACGTTCTCCTTGTAATACATGAATATCAACAGCAGGTTGATTATCTGCAGCAGTAGAAAAAACTTGTGATTTACTTGTTGGTATAGTTGTATTTCTATCAATTAATTTAGTCATAACTCCACCAAGAGTTTCAATACCAAGTGATAATGGAGTTACATCAAGTAAAACTAAATCTTCTACTTCACCAGTTAAAACTCCACCTTGAATTGCTGCACCCATGGCAACAACTTCATCAGGATTTACTCCTTTATGTGGTTCTTGACCTAATTCTTTCTTAACTAGTTCTTGAATATATGGAATACGTGTTGATCCACCAACTAGAATAACTTGATCAATATCATTCTTAGATAATTTTGCATCTTTTAGAGCATTACGAACCGGTTCTAATGTTGAATCAAATAAATCACGACATAAATCTTCAAATTTAGCTTTAGTTAAATTGATTTCTAAATGAACTGGTCCATCTTCTTTTTGAGAAATAAATGGTAAAGAAATTTGTGTACTAGACATTCCAGATAAGTCTTTTTTAGCTTTTTCTGCAGCATCTTTAAGTCTTTGCATTGCCATTTTATCTTTTGCTAAATCAATAGAATTATCTTTTTTAAATTCTGAAACTAAATAATCAATAATACGATTATCGAAGTCATCACCACCTAAACGATTATTACCACTAGTTGATTTAACTTCAAATATACCATCACCAAGTTCTAGTATTGATACATCGAATGTTCCACCACCTAAATCATAAACTAAAATAGTTTGTAATTTATCTTGTTTTTCAAGTCCATAAGCTAGAGCTGCTGCTGTTGGTTCATTAACAATTCTTTCTACTTCTAAACCAGCAATTTTACCAGCATCCTTAGTAGCTTGACGTTCTGCATCATTAAAGTATGCAGGAACAGTAATTACTGCTTTAGTTACTTTATCCCCTAAGAAAGCTTCGGCATCAGCTTTTAATTTCATTAAAATTTTTGCACTTATTTCTTGAGGAGTATATTTTTTATCATTAACTTCTACTTTCTCAGCTGTACCCATTTTTCTTTTAATAGAAGAAATTGTATTTTTATTAGTTACAGCTTGACGTTTAGCATTTTCTCCTACTAATTCTTCTCCGTTATCTTTAAATGCAACAACACTTGGAGTTGTTCTGTTACCTTCACTATTTGCAATAACAACAGGTTTTCCTCCTTCTAAGTATGCTACACATGAATTTGTTGTACCTAAATCGATACCTATAATTTTTGCCATTATATATTCACCTTTCCTTTTCTTATTCGCTTACCTTTACCATGGCAGGTCTAAGTAATTTATCTTTATACATATAGCCTTTTTGTAAGACTTCAATAACTTGATTTTTTTCCACACCTTCAATTTTTTCTGTTAATACAGCCTCCATGAAGTTTGGATCAAATTCTTTATTTAAACAATCAATAACTTTTATTTCTTTAGTATCTAAAAGGTTTAACAGATTAGTATAAATCATCTTAAAGCCACTTAAGAATTTTGAAAGTTCATCAGTTAAATCATTATCATCTAACTTTATAGCTCGTTCAAAATTATCAATTGTTCCAAGTAAATTTTTGGCTAAATCTAAGCCTTCATATTTATGCATTTTGGCAATTTCGTCTTCATAACGTCTGCGCATATTTTGCATTTCAGCATTAAGTCTTAAAACTTTATCTTGAAGTAAAACATTCTCTTCTTTTAATTTTTCAACTTCTTTATTAACTTTAACTTTTTTCACTTTTTCTCTTTTAGGAGTCTCTTTTAAAGCTTCATCATTTATTTCCTTTTTTATCTCTTCATTCATTATTTTCACCATCCTCATCAAATTCATTTAATGTTTTTTGTAAATAGTTTAAAAGCCCAACTACTCGATCATATTCCATTCTTTTAGGACCTACTATAGCAATTGTTCCCTCTTCACCATTTAGCCTATATTTACTTTTAATAATTGTGACATTAGGGTCGAAATCATTTTCCTCACCAATATATATTTTAACCTCGCCATTACTATCAGAATCTTCCTCAATTCTTTTAATGAAATCTTTATCTTCAAACTTACTAGCAAGTTTTTTAATTTCTTTAGCATTATCATACTCTGGTTCATCAAAGATTTTTGTCTTTCCCCCAAAATAAACATTATGGCTTTTATTTAAAAAATCATTAAATGCATCAGCAAATATATTATATACCGCTTCATATTGCTTAATTTGTCTACTTATGATAGGTTTTATATCAAATTCCAATCTTTTAGCTACTTCATTAATTGGTGTTCCTACTAACATTTTATTGATAATCTCACAAGTCTTAACAATCTCATTTATTTCTGATGTATCATCTAAAATAAATTGCTTATTTTCAATTAATCCTTGATCAGTACAAACAAGAGCCACTATTTTTTGCTCATTTAGAGGAATTATACTAACTTGCTTTAAAGTATTTTCAGATGAGCTTTTTCCTAATATAATACTAGTATAATTGGTAAGTTCACTTATGATTTCAACAGTCTTATTTATAGTGTCGCTTAATTGAAGTTCATTATTTTTAAAAATAGTTTGCAATTTCAAAACATCTTCTCCAGTTAATTCTTTAGGTTTCATAAGATTGCTTACATAATATTTATAACCAGCTTCACTAGGAATGCGTCCTGATGATATATGATTTTTTTCGATAAAGCCTAAATTTTCTAAAATAGCCATTTCATTTCTGATTGTTGCAGAAGAACAATTAAACTTTTTGCAAAGTGATTTAGAACCTATTGGGTTTATCGTTTTTATGTACGACTCTACGATAGCTTTTAACAATTTATTTTGTCTTTCGTCCACCATCTCACCTCTTTAGCACTACTATTTCGTAATTGCTAATACCATTATAATATTATGCTTAGCACTTGTCAATATATGAGTGCTAATTTTCACAAAATAAAAACAAACTATTTTAAGTAGCTTGTTTTGAAAAATTATTGATTAAATTAAATTGCTAGAACTAAGCGATAAGAAATATCTATGCGAACTGAACCAATACTATTACCAAACGCAAAAATACCTTGCATTAGTCAAGTAAAAGTAGACAATATATTAAAAAAACATGGGGGATTTGAA
>CAOKUH010000056.1 GCA_948472605.1 uncultured Mycoplasmatota bacterium | reverse complement strand
AAATAGAGGCTTAGGGAGTTTTTACTTTCTAAAAAGTGTTTAAGTTGAGATTATAACACATAATTAATTGTTTTGACTATATAAAAGTGTAATTTATTAGTAAAAAAGCATAAAATATTTTAGGTGATATTAATGTATAATGCTGCTTCCATTACAAAAGGATTATCTTTGACTAAGATTATTGGGGGTATTAGTAAAACACTTCAAGTTGCTAATCAGGTAATTCCTTTATATCAAAAGGCCAAGCCAATTATTAGTAATGCAAGGAGTATTTTTGGAGTTTTTAAAGAATTTACTAAAAATAATAGTAAGACTATTGAAGCGAAAGATGTTGAAATCAAGTCTACTTCCCCAAAAACTTCAAATTATAATTCCAACCAAAAAAAAGAAAGTGGAGAAACTATCACTTCCCCTACTTTTTTTCTATAAATATTTTTTTAATAAATTAATTTCTCTAATAATTTTTATTTTTTCTTTAAAATGTTTAAAAGTTATTTTTTGGTTTATTTTGTTTAATTCAGTATTTATATAATTGTAATAAGATTGATTATCTTTATTGTATAAACCAAAATGTAATTCTTGTTTGTTTAATTTCTTTTTATCTTGTAAATATTTACCTATAACATAATAATGATTTTTTTCATATATTACTTTTTCTTCATGTAAATAAAAACCTAGTTTAGTAATTAATTTTCTTAAATTATATAAATCATTATTAGATTGAATTATTATTTTTTTTATTTTGTTTTTTTCAACTTTTTTTAATATTTTTAATATTGTTGAGGTACCCATACCTGATAAGACTAAGGTATCTATAGTATCTTGATTAATGTTTTCTAAGCCATCTGATAATACTATGGGAATTTCATTTGTCAGGTTTTCTTTTTTTATATTATTTATAGCAATATTTAAAGCATTTTGATTAATATCAGAAGCAATTGCTTTTTTTACTAGTTTGTTTTTTACTAGAAAAATTGTTAAGTAAGCATGATCACAACCAATATCAGCAACACTATCTAATGGTTCAATAAATGATGCAATGGTATTTAGTCTTAAACTTTTCATTAATCAGATAAAAAGTCCTTTAATTTTTTAGCACGTGATGGATGTCTTAATTTTCTTAAGGCTTTTGCTTCTATTTGGCGAATTCTCTCACGAGTTACATTAAATCTTTTACCTACCTCTTCTAGTGTATGACTAGTTCCATCAACTAAACCAAAACGTAATTCTAATACTTCTTGTTCTCTTTCTTGTAATGTTTCTAAAACTGATTTAATTTCTTCTTTTAATATTTCATTTGTAGCATATTCTTCTGGGGTCATAGAGCTAGCATCAGGAACGAAATCTCCTAAATGAGAATCCTCCTCTTCTCCAATAGGTGTTTCTAAAGATACAGGATCTTGACTAATTTTTATTACTTCGCGAACTTTTTCAACAGTAATTCCCATTTTTTTAGCTACTTCCTCTTCACTAGGTTCACGATTTAACTCTAAAGTTAATTGTCTTTGAATACGTGCCATTTTATTGATGGTTTCAACCATATGAACAGGGACACGAATTGTTCTTGCTTGATCAGCTAAAGCACGAGTTATAGCTTGTCTAATCCACCAAGTAGCATATGTTGAAAATTTAAATCCTTTATCATAATCAAATTTGTCAACAGCTTTCATTAAGCCAATGTTTCCTTCTTGAATTAAATCTAGAAATAATAAACCTCTTCCTACATAACGTTTGGCAATACTTACAACTAAACGTAAATTAGATTCGGCTAAGATATTTTTAGCCATTTCATCTCCAGTTGCAGCTTTTTTTGATAAATCAAGTTCTTGTTCAGGAGATAAAAGACTTATTTTACCAATTTCTTTTAAATACATACGTACTGGATCATTGATATTAATATCTTTTGTTATTTCAGCATCATCTAAAATAATAGGTTCGTCTTTTTCTAGGGCTTTTATATCTCCATCTGATGAATCTTCATCATCAGCAACAATTTCTATATTATTAACTACAAAAGCATTATATAACTCATCTAAGGAATCATTATCTACATCTAATCCTTTTAAACTTTCTGCTAGTTGTTCAAATGTTATAATTCCTTTTTCTTTCCCTAATTTTATTAATTCTTCTTTTCTTTCTTCAAATGTTTTTATTATTTTCATTGCTTACACTTCCTTCTTATATATTTTCTAACTCTTTTTTTATTTCTGTCATTTTAGCGATTAATTGGCGTTTTTTTATAACATCAACTTCATTTTTAACTTCATTTTTTAAATTTTTTATCTCATCCTGTTTTATTTTCTTATTAATATTTTCTAATAAATCAAGCATTCCCTCATCTGTTAGAGGAATTTCATCTTCACTATTTATTATGGCCATAATTTCATCTTTTAAATCGATATTTTCGGCATAGGAGATAAAATCAGCAATATTGATGGTTTTATATTTATCTAAGTAATAAACTATTTCATTAGCAATAGCTCTATATTTTTTTAGAGGAAATACACCCAACTTTATTTGATATAATTTAATAAAATCTTTAGAATGCATCATATAAAATAGAATGCTTTCACATATTTTTTCATAACTAGATTTTTTTATTTCTGATTTTTCATCAACTATAATTTTTTTAGTATTAATATTTTTTATTTCTCCTAGTTGGCTTTTTAAAACAGCATAGGATATATTATAATCATTTGAAAGCTTTTGTAAAGTAACTTCTCTTAAAATAGCATCATTAGTATTTTTAAGTCCTTCTATTACAGCTTTAATGTATTCAGCTAAGTCATTGGCATCATTTAAATTTTTGTTTCTTTTAAAATAGTTTAATTTAAACTCATTATATGATATAGCATTTTTAATGTTTTCAAGCATCGCTTCTTTGCCATTTTTGATAATGTATTCATCAGGATCTTTTTCTCCACTTAATCGAACGATTTGAAAGTTAAAATTATTTTCTTCCAACATATTACCAAGATTATAAGTAGCAGTTTCTCCAGCATTATCATTATCTAACATTAAGATTAACTTACATTTTAACTTTTTTAAGCCTTCTATTTGATCTTTGGTTAAACTAGTTCCCATAAGTGCAATAACATTTTTAATGCCTACAGAATAAAGTCTTATAGCATCCATATTTCCTTCTACAACAATTAATTCTTTATTTAAACGGATTGCTTCTTTAGCTCGGTGATAGTTAAAAAGAATCGAACCTTTTTTAAAAAGATAGGTTTCTTTAGTATTTAAATATTTAGGATTATCGTTATTTAAGTAACATCTAGCAGTAAATCCAACAACTTGTCCATCTAAATTATGTATGGGAAACATAATTCTATTTTGGAAAACATCACTAACTTTATTATCAAATTTATTAATTAGACCTAAATCATTAAGTAATTTATCATCATAATCTTTTTTATTTAAAATATTGTAAAGCATATTTTTATCAAAAGAACATCCTATTTCAAAATCTTTAATAGTATTTTCTAGTAGTCCTCGTTCTTTTAGATAACTTACGGCCTTACTTCCCTCTTGAGTATTTAAGTTATTTTGATAAAATTTTAAAACAAAATTCATAAGATTATATTCTTTTTCATATTTTGGATTGCTTTTTTTATTAATATCAACACTTATTGATATGCCGACCATATTTGCAACAATTTGAACAGCTTCAGCAAATGATACATTTAAAAAGTTTTCAATAAAAGTAAAAACGTTTCCTGAAGCTCCACAAGAAAAACATTTATATATTTGTTTTTCTTCTGATACACTCATACTTGGTGAATGATCTTCATGAAATGGACAAACTCCGAAATAATTCTTTCCATGTTGGTTTAAAATTATATAAGAAGATATTACATCAACAATAGATGCACTATTTCTAATTTTGTTGATTTCATCAGTACCAATAAAGGCCATAAAATAACCTCCTACTAATATATATTAACCATATGTACCCTTTTTCCTTTTTTTTACGAACAAAAAATGCAAATTTTACTAAAAATTTGCACATTTTTTCAATTTTTGACAATTATTCCTGTATTTATTGCTATTATTACTTTAGAATTTTTTTGATTACTCTTTAAAATAATTGTAGCAAAATCGTGATTAGATTTAAAAGTATTCTCCTCTTCTATAAACGTTTTTTTGATTACTTTATAAATATACGTTTTTGTTTCACTTTTTATTAGTATTTTATCATTAATATTTATATTTTCTAAACTAGGTATGGTAATAATATTTAAATTATTTATTTTATTCTGATAACCTATTTTAGGTATATATATTTCCTCTTTAGGCTTAAAACAAGAAAATGGCATTAAAATCAATACTGATAAAATAACGATACTACTTTTTAAAAACATAATAAATATTTCCTAATATTAACAATATTATAAAAAAACTATAATTATATTTATTGGTATTTGGGACTGCTACTTCTATTATTTCTTCGTTATCAGTTGGTTTATTTTTATCAATTGGCTCCATATCAATATTATTTTCATCCTTATATGCTAAATTTTTGACATTTATAATATAATCTTGTTCACACACATGGTTTATATTTAATAATTCAATTTTTTCAGCAGTCCAGGTATAAATATTTTGACAATTATTTTTAGGAATAAAATGCAACGAATAATTTTCTAAATTATTTAAAAAATTTATTATTATTTTATCGTCTTTATATGTGACGATTAAGTTATCTTCTTCAATAATAAAATTATCAATAATATATTTGTCATTAATTATATATTCATTATTATTTATCATAAAATCTGTTAAAGAAAATTTTATGTTTTCGATATCATTTTTAATCATATTAATATTTTTAGAAGCTAGTATATGATCTCCCATATAATATACATCATTACCAATTAAGAAAAGATCAATAAAATACTGGGTAAAAAAGTAAAATGACTCATCTAACGTGCGATAATTCATTCCAAAATAAATTATTTTTGATATATATTCTAATTGTTTGGAAGTAATTGATGGATTTGTTTTATTGTAATCACGACCCAAAACAAATTGATAGTAAGACGATATATCAAAATAAATATTTCCATCTTCATCTGTTATTTTATTAAATAATTTTCTTATAGATTCACCTGCTATATCATCTTTGTCTTCAATATTTATATGCCTTAAATAATTATTATCCTGCTCTTCTAAAAACTCTCGAGCATAAACTTTTTGAAAATTTATAAAAGTAATAAATGCTAAACATAAAACGATTATTATTTTTTTCATTAATTCTCCTTTTTTGGGTCAGTGAGTAAATTTTATATATCATAAAAAATTATTTATGTAAAATTTCCAAAAAAGAAAATTTAAGCTCAAATAACTTAAATTTTACGTTTAATTAAACTAATTTGCACTAAATTAAGAAAAATTATTACTAAATTAGCTAAAATTAGAGAAAAATAAATTCCTTCAAAAAAATTAGTTAACAGAGAAAATGGTAAAATACTAATACCTAATAAAAAGCTATAAAAAACAATTCTCTTTTTAGAATAAGGGGAAAATGAAGATAAAGGGGCAATAAAAATTAAAACAAAGATAATGGTACTTGAAAACATATTATTTAAAATAAAACCCATATTACCAATATAAAAAGAATAAAATACTAAACTTAATAAATAAATACCATAACTATATAAGGGAATTTCTTTCTTATAATATATATCAAAAAACAAAACAATTAACGAAAGAATAGATATAAAAGTATTTGAAATAAATAATCCACTTGTATTAGCACCAAATATACTATCTAAGTAAGAGTAGACAAATAAATTACTCTCTTCTAATAAGTTTGCATAATTATAATTTTTAATAAAATAAAGATATATCACTAATAAAATCTTACTTAAAACAATAAAATTTAAATCCCAATCTTTTTTAGTTATAACAAAAGTATTTATAAATAACATTATAGTTAAAGATATTAAAAAAACACAAATATTAGTAGATATAGGAATAATTAAACTAAATAATAATCCATAAAATTTATTGTTATAAGGACATTTATTTTTAAATATATAATCAAATAAAGCTCCTATTAAAAATGCACTTACTGGATATAAAGCAATTAATATTAAATGAGAAAATGGATAAAAATGATTTATATAAGGAATGTAAGCATTTTTATACCACCCATATATGGTTATTAAAAAAAGAAGACAATATAATTTTCCAACTAAACTAAAACTAATTTTTTTATGTAATCTATTCATGTTTATCACCACTTAAATATTTTTGTAAGGGAATAAAAGAAGGACATATGTAAGTACAAAGACCACAATTAATACACTTTACTTTCATTCCTAATTTATAAGCCATTAAAGGATTTGAATGAATAGGACAAATGTTTATACATTTTCCACATTTAATACACTTTTTAATATTTCTTTTTTGCTTTTTCATGATAATAATACCATCTAAATCTTTGGTAACTATTAGTTTATTAATATCTAGTTGTCTTCCCTGCATTATACCATTTACATATAAAGAGCAATTAGTTAAATCTTCAAGAAAATATCTTTTAAAAATGTCTATTACTTTCATACCTAATTTAGTTTTAATTATTAAAGGTTCTTTAACACCATTTCCACTAATAGTTATATATTTTTCTAATACATGTTTTCTTTTTTTTATATTCATATATAGTTCATAAACTTCACTTAATGTTAAAAATATATAATCATTTTTAATATGTAAATATTTTATTAAAAATGGTTCTTTTCCAATTAAGAACAAATCATCTACTAATTTAATTTCCATATTCTTATAAGTACCTAGTAAATTAGATAATGCAAGTATTACTTCACTATTGGTGTTTTTAAGTGCAATATATGCTTTACTATTCGGATAAAGATTAAGTAACGCATCTAATGTTTCAACTATTTGTTTGGTTTTATTTTGCCCAATAAAGGTTTCATTTTCGATGTATGGTTCATCATCTATTCCTGAAATTACTAAGGTTTTGATATTTGGTTTAGCTAATTTTTCTTTAAGATAATTCTTATAAATACTATCTATAAGAACTTCTTTTTCTAAGTTATTAATTCTTTTTCTTACCGCTAAATTTATCTCAGTTTTCTCTTGAAAATCGTTTTCTAAAACTAGGCATTTTACATTTTCTCCATCTGGTAGTAGGCAATCTTCAAGTTTTATTAATTTCCCAGAAATAGGAGAAAAAGTATCATGATAAAATAAACTACCCTTTTTAATAATTTTTTCTTTTTTTAAATCTTCTTTTTTAGGTGGAAGAGGAATATAAACATAATCAGGATTAAGGTATTCTTCAAGCTTTTTAGTTACTTTAATATTATTATCTTTATCTAATTTAATAAGTTTTGTCATACTAGCCACCATCAATATTATACTATATATTTTATTTAAAGTCTTTTAAAAAATCATATAAATTTTTAGCAACATCTAAAGGTATTATTTCCGATAGTTCTTCAATACTTGCTTGTTTCATTTTAGCAACACTACCATATTTTTTTATTAATTCTTTTTTTCGTTTACTACCTATTCCTACTATATTATCTAAAACACTTCCAATACTTCCTTTACTTCTTATTGTACGATGATAATTTATTGTAAAATTATGAACTTCATCTTGCATTCTAGTTAAATAATGAAATAAGTTACTTGTTCTATCAATCTGAATTATTTCATAAGTATTACCATTTATTAAATCACTAGTACGATGGTGATCATTTTTACGTAGCCCACAGACCATAATATTAAGGTTTAAATCATTTAATACTTCTTTACAAGCATTTATTTGATTAATACCTCCATCGACTATGATTAAGTCTGGCTTTTCGCTTTTTTCTAGTAACATGCGATAGTATCTTCGATATACAACTTCTTTCATTGTATTATAATCATCATTTTTATCTATTTGAATTTTGAATTTACGATAATCATTTTTAGATGGTCTTCCATTTTTGAAGACAACCATTCCACTAACCGAGAAATTACCAAAAAGATTAGAGTTATCAAATAAATCTATTCTATTCAAATTATTTAAGTTTAATAAATCTTTTAATTCTTCGTTTGCACTTTCTGTAACATATTCGTCTTTTTTTATTAATTCAAATGCATTTTCTAAATTAATTCGAGAATTAGTCACAGCCATTTCTAAAAGTTTTTTCTTAGGGCCACGTGTTGGAACAACAAATTTAACTTCTAATAAATTTTCTAGTAAGTCTGCATTCATATCAGGTAATACTAAAATTTCTTTAGGAATTTCATGTTTGGCATAGAAGTTCATAATGTATTCATCAATACCTTCAATAGCATCACTTATAACAGGGAATATATCTGATTTACCCCCAACCATTTTTCCGTTTCGTAAGAAAAATATTTGAAGACTAATATATCCTTTATCAAAATAGTAGCCAATTACATCGCGATTTACTAGATCGTGTAGTTCAACTTTTTGTTTGTCCATAATAATTTTGATATAATCTAACTCTTTTTTTAAATCTAAAGCCATTTCAAAATTTAATGATTCACTATATTCTGCCATTTTCTTTTCTAAACGATTAGTTAATATTTTATCATTTCCGTTTAAAAAGCTTAAAATTTCTTTTTCCATTGCCTCTAAGTTATCTTTATTCATATCTTTACTACAATAACCTAGACATTCATTAATATGATAATAAAGGCATAATTCTTTTTTTACTCCTTCACATTTCTTTAGAGGATAAATTCTATTTAAAAGATTAACTATTCTTCTTGCAGCATAAGCATTAGGATATGGTCCAAATAACTTTTTATTATCCTTTTTCTTTATATTTAAATATCTTGATACTTTTACCTTTGGATATGGTTTAGATATATATTCAATATAAGGGTAACTTTTATCATCTTTAAGTAAGATATTATATTTTGGATTGTATTCTTTAATTAGATTAAGTTCTAAAACAAATGCTTCTAATTCACTTCCAGCAACTATATAAGTAAAATCAGCAATTTCCGCAACCATTTTTTTGGTTTTGCCAGTTTGTGTACGATTAAAATAGGAAGATAATCTTCGGTGTAAATTTTTCGCTTTCCCAACATAAATAATATTACCATCACTATTACGCATTTGATAACTTCCTGGTAAATTAGGCACTAAAGCTAGCTTATCTTTAAACATAAACCTCCTCCTTAATTTATATATAATTTATCATATAATTACTTTTTTTCCAAATTTATCTTGAAATTAAAAAAACAAATTATTCCTTTAAAGGATAATTTGGCATTATAAGTTCTATGCTAAAGTATAGAGCTATATGGCTAGGACTAAGCGAAACGAAATGTTAGTGTCCACCCCACCAGTGTAGTTGCCGAAGGCGAACGCGCCAGACGTCACACCATCGCCCCAATTACCACCACGACGGAACCACGAGTAAGCTGAATTAACAAAGTAGGCATAATCGTAATACCAACTTCCTTTATGTCTTATATTATTATCTGGATCTTTAAAGTCTTGGAATGGTCCAAACTCTACTGTTCCATCTCCTAGTATTCTATTGCGATAATCTGTATTACTTGTACTATCCCCATATATATCATAATACTTCGAGTCTATACTTGTATCTGTTATTCCTGCATTTCCACTTGTTATATTACTTCTTACTCCCATTACATATTCCCAAGCTCCACCACTCATATCATAGATTCCACTATAATTTCCTGTGGTACTTGCTACTACACTACTTGGATTTAAATAATTGATTGTATAGGTTTCATCTACTCCTAAACCTGTACTTTCATTTCGATTTCCTTCTATACTAGTATCATTCGTATTATGACCTAACGTAGGTTCTTCAACTCCTGCATACCCTGTTATATATGCGCTATTATTGTTTATTCTTACACTTTCACTACTTCCATATACACTATGTTGCAAGTAGGCAACAGCTCCCCATTCTGTATTCTTCATCATATGACTATCTAATTCTCTTTTATAATTGAACCCAGCATTAAATGCATTTCCTACACTTATATTTCTCCAACTATAGA
>CAOKUH010000055.1 GCA_948472605.1 uncultured Mycoplasmatota bacterium | reverse complement strand
GTTTTCTGACATTTTTATATTCGTCATTTCCTACATTTTTATCTTAGCATTAACAGTATTTTTCTGGTAAATATTCCATTACATTTTTATAATAATTATCTTCTATAGTATCTAATTCTTCATTTTTTAAATTCATAAGTTTTGTTGATAATCTATCATTTACATATGCATCTTTTGTTTCCTCTTTCAAACTTCTCGTAATTTCACTTATTAAACAACTATGACTAGATAACATTCCATATATCATATCAGAATTGAACTTTTTTGTGGATTTCGTGATTCCTTGAGAGAGTTTATTACAAAAATTTAAAATATCTCTTTTAGTTTGATATGTTTCTGTAGTATAATTAGTCATGTAAAACACCTCTTTCTTATTGTTTAGTACTAATTTTAGTCTACAATTAAATTATACTAGATTTTGGGGCGTTTTACATTTTTTTGTATCTAAAAAGCATAGTTTTTGCATCACTGCATCTCTATGCTTTTTTGTCAATTATTTTTTTGACCGAAACTCAAAAATTTATAACTAAATTTACACTTTGTGGGCCATTTTCAACATTAAATTCTACTTTATCGATATTATAAGTATCTCTAAGGGATAAAAATATCGTATATTGAACCTCCTCTAAAATAGTACCATTAGTTATATTATCTAAAAGATATTCATTAAAACTCAACTTAATCTCAGTTTCTAGTATTTCATAATCAGTCATTTCAGCACTAGCATTTAAGTAACTGACTAAATTTGATTCATAAATAGGAGAAGTTTTTAATTTTTCGATAATTATTTCAATCTTTTCTTGTGTACTATTAGAAACATAAGTTACAGGAATATAATAAAACATTTCATTATTCTTACCACCATAATAAATAGTAGTTTTAGTCGTATTTTTAATATTATCAATATCATAAACTTTATTTATTCCAAAATCTTTATTTAAAATATTTGGTAATTTTTCTTTACTAAAAGGTAATTCTATCAATTGACTTCCATCAATAAATATTAAAATATTATCAACACTTTTTAATTCTGTTAAAGAATAAACTAATGCTTCAATCATTTTACGCTCTAATTCTTTAGTAGTATTTAAAAATTCTTTCGAAAAATCTATTTTTAATAATCCTTTGTCAAGTGAAATATCATTTATTTTAGTACCTGTTGGGATTAAACCATTAAAATTAGTTGGCAAATATTCACTTTCAGCACTTTTTAAAGTTAGTAAATTAATTATTTCCTTAATTTTATCAATTTCATTCTCACTATTAATAACTGCATTAATTCTAGAAACATACATATTTTTATCTAAAACATAAATAGCACTTTTTTTAATATCACTATAACTTAAATTTTGAGGATATTTACTATTCTCCATTTTTGTAGGAAAAAAGTAAGTGATTAATAAGATTATTAAAGCAATAGAAGAAATCGTAATTCGTTTAACAATACTTTTTTTTAACATCATTGATTCACCTAATAAAATATATTTATTATAAATAAATTTATTACAAAAATAAAAAAATCTCATCATTTTCTGATGAGCATAATTTAAATAGAAATTTCACCAAGTTTTAATAATTCAACAACAGCTTGAGCGCGACCTTTTACTCCTAATTTTTGCATAGCATTAGAAATATGATTACGAACTGTTTTTTCGCTAATTCCTAGAAAATCAGCAATTTCTTTAGTTGATTTATTTAAAATTAGTAATTCAAATACTTCTTGTTCTCTAGCAGTTAATATATTTTTTTTCATACTAAACCTCACTTTCTTTTAATACTTTATAATCTATAATATTTTATGAAGTATTAATTATTAAGTGAAGAGTTTAAGCCTAGAAAATTAGCTTTAACCTTGAAATTTTACTACAATGTACATATTTGTTTCATATTCTTCTTGGATTGCTCTTATTATATTATTAGCTAAAGTAGGATTATGATCTTTGCTTGCAATAGTTACTGTAATATTATCGCTAGTAATTTTAATAAAACTATCTAATTTGAATTTTTCTTTTATGATTTTCTCTAAACTTTCTTCCTTACCTTTATTAGCATTTAATGTTTGAAGAGAATTATAGGCATCACTTTTTTCTTGCAAACTAGCTTCATCGTCTAATAAAACTGTTTGTAAAGCTTCCATTTCTTTTAACATTTCCTCTTCTGCTTTGACTCTTAAAGATACTAAAACACTACTTTCAGTTGCTTCTACAACTTCACCATTATTTACATCGCTTCCATTACCATTAACAGCTAAAGTAGATAATAGATCACTATCTTTAACCGTTACATAATAAATACCTAAAATAATAATTAAACTAAATAATGTTACAAACCACAAACCTTGTTTATTAATCATTTATATCCCTCCAACTTTTATTAAATTATACGTAGGACATAAATTTTTATGATTAATTTACAAGCTATTTTTTAAATGGTATAATTAATATAGATAGATGAGTGATGATATTATGTTAGAAAAAATTTCTTATTTCTTTTTAGTTTTTATGATATATAGTTTTTTAGGATACATATGTGAAATAATCTGCTCCAGCATAAAACAAAAAAAATTAGTAAATCGTGGATTTTTATGTGGTCCTTATTGTCCAATATATGGGGTAGGGAGTTTATTTATTTTATTTATTTTGAAAAGTTTTAAAGAAGATCCTGTTTTAGTTTTTATCTTGGGAGCAATAATTACATCAGCGATTGAGTATTTTACAAGTTTTATCTTAGAAAAAATATTTCATAATAAATGGTGGGATTATTCTAATGAAAAATTTAATATTCATGGCAGAATATTTTTACAAAATACTCTTTTATTTGGATTAGGAACTTTAGTAATTATTTATCCAGGAGATAAAATTATTACTAATTTATTAAGTTATTTATCTCCAAGTGTTATAAATATAGTTGCAATAATTTTGTTATTTGTATTTATCATAGATTTTATTTATTCTTTTATTATTGCTTATAACTTACGTAATAGAATTATTATTTGTGAAGAATTAAAAAATGAAAAACTTGCTAAAATTCCAGGTATGCTTGAAAAAATATTAAGAGAAAAGGTAGCAAGATTTAAGACTTATCCTAAAAGGCTTTTAGAAGCTTTTCCTAACTTGAAAAATTCCAATGCTAAAGAATTTGATTTAATGAAAAAGATAAGAGATAAGAAAAAAATATTTAAAAAGAAGGGAAAAAATAATCCAAAATAAAGAAAAATTCTTCTTCTTTTTTTATTTATTAAAAGTATGTGTAATAATTGACTTTACATAGTTTTTAAGGTATATTTAATATGATAGTGGGTGTTAAAAAATGATACATAAAAACATAAAAGGACAAGCTTTAGTAGAGTATATTTTAATTGTTGCGATAATTAGTGTTATAACCATAGCTATAGTAAGTTATTTTGGGGGATATTTAAAAGATTCAATAACAAAAACATCATGCTCTTTAGTAGATCAAGAATATGTTCCAGGAGAAAAACCAGGTGAAGCAACTTGTAAAGATAAAGAAGAAAAATAATAGAGGGTGAAAATGTGATACTAAAAAATTCTTATGGTCAAGCACTAGTTGAATTTGTAATAATATTACCTATCTTTATTTTTATGATATTTGCAGTTATTGATCTTGGCAAAATATTGTATATTGAAAATAATTTAGAAAGTAAAATGGACGATGTTATTACAATTTATGAAAATAATAAAAATCAAGAAAGCATTAAAGAGAAATTGAAACTAGATAAAGAAAAAATAGACCTAGAAATTACAACAGAACAAGAATATTTAAATATTTTGTTAGAAAAAAAAATTGAAATTATTACTCCTGGTTTAAATCTGATTTTGGGTAGTCCATATAAAGCTCAAGTTAAGCGAGTGATATATAATGAATAAAAATGGTCAAACGCTAGTTATGTTTGTTATAATAATACCTATATTTATAATACTTTTGGCATTTGTAGTTGATACAGGAATTATCTTAAAAAACACCACTAAACTAAATAGTACAACAAAAACAATTTTAAAAAATACTTATGATGATAGACTAAATGATAATTATTATGAAAAGGTTAAAAAATTATATGAAAAAAATAATATACCAACCAAAAACATTCAAATAGAATTTAATTTGGATGAAGTAAAAATAACTAATGAGTATTATAAATCAAGTATATTTGGAAAAATAATTGGGTTAAAAGAATACAAAATAAAAACAATTCTAAAAATAAAAAATATGAGTGGCAAACTTATAATAGAAAAAGAATAGAGGGAATAATTATGTCAAAAACAAAAGGAAAATCACTTTGTATTTTTTCGAGTAAAGGTGGAGTTGGAAAAACAACGACAACTATAAATTTAGCAGGAATTTTTGAACATTTAGAAAAAAGAGTATTACTTCTTGATTTAGATTTATCAAGTGGTGGTATTTCTATGGCCTTAAACAAACCTTTTGATAAAACAATTTATAATTTTGTTGATGACTACAACAATAATAGATATAAAAACTTTAATGATTACATTACTAAATATGATGATTATATAGATATTCTTCCTAGTCCTAAAGATCCACGCCAAATAAATAAAATTGATTCTAAATATATCGATATTCTAATAGATAAAGCAGAATCAAATTATGATATAGTTTTAATAGACACTAATCATATACTAGACGAAATAAATATTGTGACCCTTGATAAAGTAGATAAAATACTATTTGTTTTATCTAATGATCCACTAGATTTAAAAAACTTAAAATCAATAATAAGTATTTTTAAAGATTCAAATGTTACCAATTATCGTATTTTACTAAATAATAGTCGTGATCCCTATAAAGATTATTTTTCATTGTATGATATAAAAAATATTATTAAAGCAAATATTGATTATACATTAACTTCAAGTTTTTATATAAAAAATATGGATAATTATGTGATGAATGGGGAAATAATAACTTTACAAAATAAAATGCCTTCAACTTTTAGTAAAGACTATGAAACATTAATGTCTATTGCCCTAGAAGCCTTAGAAGAAAATGTAAAAGAAAATTTGGGTGAAGAAAATGAGTAAAGCAAGTTTAATAGATGCATTTAACATTGAAAGAAAAGATCTTAAATTAAGTTCTATTTCAGATTATGAAATATTTCAAGATAAAAGGTTATTAGATGATTTAAGAACTAGAATAATTGAAAACCTAATAGACAAAGATATACCAGAAGACAAAAAAATAAATGAGTTTATTAATGAAGAAATTGATAATGTTATCGAAGGATATGATTTATCTAATTTAGAAAGAAGTCATTTATTTAATTTAATTGAAAATGAAATAAATGGATTTGGTCCTTTAACTGAATTATTAGAAGATAAAAATATTACAGAAATTATGGTCAATAGTCCAAAAGAAATTTATATTGAAATTGATGGTCAATTAATAAAAGATGAAAGTGTTTCTTTTATTAATGATGATCATATTATAAGAACTATCGAAAGACTTATTGAACCACTTGGTAGAACAATAGATGCAGCAAATCCTATGGTAGATTCAAGACTTTTAGATGGTTCTAGAATAAATGCTGTAATTCCCCCTTTGTCAACTAAAGGGCCAGTAATAACTATTCGTAAATTTAAAGAAACAATGACTAGTATTGATGACTTAATTAGAATTGGTTCGCTTACACCATATATGGCTAGGTTTTTAGAAGCAGCAGTCAAAGGAAAATTAAATATAATTGTTTGTGGGGGAACGGGTAGTGGAAAAACAACATTATTAAATATACTTAGTAGCTTTATCAATAACCATGAAAGAATATTAACAATAGAAGATGCAGCAGAACTTCACCTACGTCAAGAACATGTAATTTCTTTAGAAACAAGAGTAACTAATTATGATAATGATGGGGAAATAACTATTCGTGATTTAGTACGTAATTCACTTCGTATGAGACCAGACAGAATTATTGTTGGAGAGGTTCGTGGAAAAGAAGCATTTGATATGTTACAAGCTATGAATACAGGACATGATGGTTCTTTAACAACGCTTCATGCCAATGGTGCAAGTGATGCTTTAAACAGACTAGAAACTATGGTTCTAATGAGTGGTTTAGATATTCCTATTAAAGCCATTCGAGAATACATCATAAGTGCTATTGATTTAGTAGTTAATATTGAAAGAATGAATGATGGTAAAAGAAAAATTACATCTATTTCGGAAATAGAAGGGTTTTATGAAGATCGAATAAAATTAAAAGAAATTTTTAAATTTAACCAAAAAGGATTAACTGATAATGGAGAGGTTGATGGAGAGTTCATTCTCTTTAAAACAACGCCTCAAGTTTATAAAAAAATTATATCTCATGGTATAAATGATATTGATGATATTTTTGAAAAAAATAAAAAGTAAAAAGAAGGAGTGATAACATGCCAATATATGTTTGGACTTTTGCTGGCGCAATATTTCTTATTATAATAATTGTTATTTTAAATATTTTGCAAGAATATCGTAATGTAAAACTTGCAAAGCGCTTCGACAATTTTAGTTTAAAATCTTATAATGAGCATGAAAGTTCTTTCTTTGATGAATTTTCCAAAAAACTAAACAACTTTATCCAAAAGTTATCTAAAATATTAAAAAAATCCCATGTTTTAAACGATTATTCAAAACATTATGAAAAATACATTGAATATTCTCTTAAAAATCAAAAAGAATGTATTGACTATGTAACAATTAAATTTTTACTAGGATTTTTATTTGTAATCTTAAATATAATAGCTGTAGTTTTTAAATTAAAACAAATAAATCCAATAAGTTATTTAATTACTTTTATAATTGGTTTTTTTGTTTTAGATATTGCTTTAATTATTAATTATAATAAAAAACGTCATGATGTTGAAGGAGACTTACTTAAAGCAATTATTATTATGAATAATAGTTTTAAATCTGGTAAAAATATTATTCAAGCTATTAGCACTGTAAAAAATGAACTTGATGGACCTATAGCAGATGAATTTAAAAGAATATACTTAGATATAACTTATGGCTTAAGTTTAGAAGTAGTATTTGAAAGATTTTATGAAAGAATAAAGTTAGAAGATGCTAAATACATTGCCTCTTCATTAACACTTTTAAATAAAACTGGAGGAAATATTGTTAAAGTATTTTCAACAATTGAAAAATCATTCTTTAATAAAAAAAGAATGTATGATGAATTAAATAGTTTAACATCTTCTAGTATTTTTGTTTATCGAATATTAGTTTTTATGCCAATTGCTTTTACTTTAATAATATTAATCCTTAATCCAACCTATTTTAATCCTTTATTTAATAATCCACTTGGAATAATTCTCCTTTTGTTAATATTAATTTTATATATAACTTATATTATTACAATTAAGAAAGTATTAAAGGTGAAAATATGATCAAAGAAAGACATTTTGCATATCGTATGTTTCGAGAAAAAACAATAAAACGAATTAATGCTAAAATTAATTTATTAGGAGAAAATGTTAAAGTTGATGTATTTACATTTTTAAATATCCGTTTTATAACTTCTATAATTCTTTTCGCAATTTTATTTATATTTAATAAATATGGATATTTAATTGCTCCAATTGCCACAATTATTTTCTATATTTTAAGTGAAAAAATAATTTTAGATTTGAAAATTAAAACTAGAACAAAAAAACTTGAAGAAGAGGCAATATTTTTCTTTGAAATATTAAGTTTGACATTAGAATCTAATAAGCATTTAAAGGGTGCTATAGAATTAACATCTACTAATATAGATAGTGAAATATCAAATGAATTCAAAAAAACTTTAAATGAAGTTAAGCTAGGTAAAAGTTTTACCGAAAGTTTGATTTCAATGAAAGAAAGAATTCCTAGTGATTTAATTAATAATATAATTTTGAATTTAACAGAATCAAGTATATTTGGCAATAATGTTACTAATACTTTAAACAACCAATTAGAATATTTAAGAGATAGAAGACTTTTAAATATTAAAGCAGAGATTAATAAATTACCTACTAAAATAAGTATTATATCGGTTGTATTTTTTATTCCTATTATGTTATTAATTATTTTATCTCCTGTAATAATAGAATTTTTGTTGGGTTAAAAATATGTAAATAAAAAAATAACAAACAATTCTGTTATTTTTTTATTATATTATAAATTTCTTCAACATCTTTTATTTTACTTTTACTAACTGGAACAATGTGTAAATGATAATGTTTAATATCTTGAGTATCTAAATAATTAGTATTTATACAAAATCCTGTTGCATTTAATTTTTGCTCCAAAAGCGTAACAATATTTTTAGCTACCATGTTTATATGTAATAAAGTTTCACTATCAAGTTCGGTAAAATCTGTAAAATGTTTTTTAGGAATAATTAATGTATGACCATTACTTTTAGGGTTAATATCTAAAAGAGCTAAAACAATATTATCTTCATAAATCTTAAAACTTGGTATATCTTTATTAACTATCTTACAAAACAAACAATCCATTTTATCAACTCCTATTAATATAATAACATAGAAATAATAATTTTAATTTATTTTCAAATAAATTTAGGATAAATTATTAAATAATAATTCTGGTTTAAACTAAATAAAATAACAAATCTAAGTTAACAATTATATATTAATTGCATAAATTAAATTAGAGGAGGGTTACAAATGTCTAATTTTAAAGAAATAGTGACAAAAGCAGTTATTGGTAAAGCTAAAAAAACTAGTACAAATGAATTTACAATTACACCTGAATTAAGACCAGATACTATTTTAGGGTGTTGGGTAATTAATCATAAATTTAATGGATCAAATAAAGGTGGTATTGTAAACATTGATGGAACTTTTGATGTAAATGTTTGGTATTCTTATGATAATGATACTAAAACAGCTGTAAGTACAGGTAGTTTCACTTATCAAGACAGAATGCCAGTCCGTTTAAAAGATAATTCAATTCTTACTAATAATGAAGAAATAATTGTACGTAGTCTAAAACAACCAACTGTCACAAATGTGTCAGTTAATGAAGGCGTAGTTAAATTAACTGTTGAAAAGGAACTTGGGGTAGAAATTATTGGAGATACAAAAATAAAAGTTAGTATTGAAGATGAAGAGGATGATTATGAAATTGTTACTGATGATGAAGTAATGACAGAAAGTGATGAAGCGGCAATAGAAGAAATTGATGAGGAATACTTGAAGTAGTGTCAACATATTTAGGTTGACACTCTCTTTTTGCTATGTTATACTAATTGCAGTTTAAAGGAGGAGAATTTATGGCTGTTAAATTAAGATTAAAAAGAATGGGTTCAAAACAAAGACCATTTTATCGTATTGTTGCTGCTGATTCAAGATTTCCAAGAGATGGTAGATTTTTAGAAGTTGTTGGAACATATAATCCTATTACCACTCCTGCTGAAGTAAAAGTTGATGAAGAAAAAGCAATTTATTGGTTAACTAACGGAGCACAACCAACTGAGACAGTAAGAAATATTCTTTCAAAAGAAGGAATTATGAAAAAATATGCTGAATCAAAAAATCAAAAAGTAGGTAAATAATGGATATAGTAGAGTATACATTATTTCTTGTTAAAAGTATTGCTAAAGAGCCTGATATGGTAAGTGTTAAAGAAATTGGTAGTGATGATGAAGTTATCAATTTAGAAGTTTTAGTAAAAGAAAGCGATATGGGAGTTGTTATTGGTAGAGCTGGTAAAACAGCAACAGCCCTAAGAACCATGGTACAAGCTCATTCTTACTTACATGATAAGAAGAAAGTAAAATTAAATATTGAATCATTTTAAATGATATTAAGAAAATACAAGATTATATAATTATTGTATTTTTTTTTAAGCCATTTAATCTAGAATATAATTCTTTATACTTTGTTAAAGTTCTTTATCTTTAAAAAGTTATAAAAGTTGTTTTATTTTTGTTAAAAATGTATTTGAAAATAAATAATTAATATAATATAAGAGTTAAATATACAAAATGCATTAGTCAAGTAAAAGTAGACAATATATTAAAAAAACATGGGGGATTTG
>CAOKUH010000054.1 GCA_948472605.1 uncultured Mycoplasmatota bacterium | reverse complement strand
TGTACTTTATATAAAAAACCATTATAGTTATTTTCTAAATATTGTTTTTGAAATATCATTGCTTCAATTAAATTTCTTCCATCATGATCTATTTTTGAAGAATCATAACCATTTGAACACAATAGTTCATATATTCTTTCAACTTCTCCCAAATAATCATCACTATAAATTGCAGTATGAACAATAGTATCTTTATCACTATCAATATGATTAATATCTAAATTGTATTTTAATGCTTCATTAATAATATTTAAAATAAATTTTTCACTATAACCAGCATATAATGCAGTTTGAATAAAATTGTAATTAAAATCTGCTTCTAAATTAGGACTAAGTCCAACTTTTAATAGCGATTGAATTGCTAAAAAACATTTTTCTTCATCATATTTATTATCTACTAAAATATGAAGTAATGATTGATTATCATCATCTGTATATTCTAAACTTCCAAATGCTTTTCTTAATTTTTTGATATTAAAATTAATATCTTGTGTCATATTTGATAGTAACTCTTTAATGTTATTTATATTTAACATATAGAATTCCCCCCTTTAAAAAAATAAGTATTATAATAGCACAAAATCTTAATTTTGAGAATATTTTTTGCGAAGTTTTTTCACAATTTTTTGCGAAGTTTTTTCAAAATGTTTCATTCTAATTAGTTTTGTTTAATTCATATGGACAGCATCCACTAAATTGATTATTTATTAATACATTTGAAATTTTTAAACAAATCGGACCACCATGCCTCAAATATAATTTTGTGATTTAAATCTATATCATATTTTTAATCTTGTATAAAAGAGTAATAAAGCCTTATCTCTTAAAGTTGATACTTTATCTAAAAATATTGATAACAAAATTAAAGAACTTAAAGGATGTTTGATAAAGATAAAGAACGAGAAGATTATTGAAAATTTTCAAAAAATTTATACGACCATGAATATTTAGTGATGATACTATAAAAAGTGTAAAAGATGACTATACTTGGGATAATAAAAATAATAAATCTAAAGATAAAAGTCGTTATAACTTTGAAATATAGATTGGATGGTGTTATAATTATTTCATTAATAAATACAATTAGTTTATTTTTAGAAAGTAATGTAAAAATGGCAAATATTGATGTTTTAGAAAAAGAAAAAATTAAAATAAATACCAAAAATTCGTGATTTAATCTTTTAGAATTTAATTTTTCAAAAAAAATAGAGTAATTATCAAAGTGGTATAAATATTTTATTTGTTGAAGGAGGATATTATGAATTTTTTTAGTGATAGTTATTTAAGAGAATTTGATGAAAAAAATAATTTAAAAAGTGGTGGATTATTATATCGTATTCCATCTAATCCAACTCAAGGATATAATTTTGAATACTTACTATTTATTCCTAGAGGTATGAGAAATAAAACATCATTGATATTAGAAAGTATGAATTATAAAACTTGTAAAACTAATAATCCAAAAGAAAAATTAGAATATATGTATGAGAATTATAAAAGTTTTAGGAATCCAATTCATTATTGCAATCAAAACTCTTTATTTCCTATATTATATCCTTTAATACCAAGATATTATGATAATATATTAAATGAAGAAATATATTTAAATATGCTTTCGAGTAATTCTTTTAAAGTAAGTAATAAATTATATGAGAGAGTAGATTTGCAAATAATAAATATGATAAATGATGCAAAGAGAAGATTGGAACAAAATAATATATATTTAGATGAAAAAATAATTGTTCATGGATTTTCTGCATCTGCAAAATTTGCAAATAGATTTTCTATATTACACCATGAGTTAGTTAAATTAGTAATAGCAGGTGGTTTAGGTGGAACTTTAATTTTACCATTAAGAAATATAGATAACGAAAAATTATTATACCCAGTAGGTGTAGGTAATTTTAGTGAAATCACTGACGAAAAAATCAAAAAATTTATAGCTATTAAACAATTTTATTATCAAGGAAAAAAAGATGAAATAGATGCTTTTCAAAGAGTAGATGATAACGGATTTATTCCTTACTATAAAGGTATAATAAATTCTGATGAATTAAAGCAAATATACAAATATTTAGGTAAGGATATTAATACAAGATGGGAAAATACACAAGAGATATATAATGAATTATGCTCAAATGTTATATTGAAAACTTATGAAAATGGTGAACATAATTTAAATGAAGCAGTAGAAGATATCAAAAAACTATTAGAAGATGAAGTTAAATAATTTATTACAATTGTTGTAAAAAATTTAAAAATTAACAAATTTAAATAAACTCCTAATCCATAAATGCTAAAAACATGGTATATTATTTATTGGAGAAAAGTTGTAGATATCTACGTCATTCGCTCCAGTAACGTTTTTATTTGAACTTTTATAGCTTGAACTTGAGATACATACCATTCCGTTTGGGTTGATTTTTTTGTGTTTACAGAGTTAGAAATGGAAAGCAATCTAAAACAACGTATAGAGTTTATTTGTGAGTTTTGCCAACACCAAAGATTAACAATAGTAGTATCAAGTGAATAAACAATACTACTTTTCTATCATTTAATTATTCTAATGAGATATTTATTGGAAACTTATCATTATCAGATTTAGAAGATTACATTAAAACATTAGTATAAATATTTAATTCAAAGTTTCAAATGATCTATATGTAGGTTTGTCAATTTATAGAGCAGATTGTGTTTATGATTTGCTCTTTTTTTGATATAATTAAAGAGAATAATTTACTATAATTCATTACTACTGATTAGATGTCAAAAACTTTTGACAGACAAAAATATCTCTTTCGTATAAAATGTAATTGGAGGTGCAAAATGAATGTTGGAGCAAGAATTAAAAAGCATAGGGAAAGACAAAATATTTCACAAGACGAATTAGCATTAAAAATATTTGTTTCAAGACAAACGATTTCTAATTGGGAAACAAGTAAAAGTTACCCTGATATAAAAAGTTTAACCATGTTATCTAACATCTTTCATGTATCTCTAGATGATTTTATAAAAGGAGATATAGAGGAGATGAAAAAGATAGTTAGTAAAGAGAAAATAGAAAAGTTTAATATAATTAGTTATATTTTCCTAGGAGAAATGTTAATTTTAATGTTTAGTGCATATCCGTTATTTAGGATAGATGGATATATTGGTGCTATTATTTGGGCATTGTTTTTTGTAATAGCAATTGTAACAGCAACAATTATTGAGAAGTTTAAAAAGAATAATGACATTCAAACGTATAAAGAAATTATTGCTTTTATAGAAAATAAATCATTATCTTATGAAGAGGTACAACAAGAATTAGGAAAAAGAAACTATCAAAAGATTTTGTTAGCAATTTTGACAGGTTTAATAACATTTATTATTTTTATAATTGAAATATTTATAATGAAAAAATTATAGTTTAAAAATTTTAAAGGAGGAGATTGAATATGGAATTTTGGATATTTATGATAGTATTTATATTTATTGGTGGAGGCTGTTCACTTACTGGTACTTGGTGGAGTAAAAAGAAAAAAGATGAAAAAGCCAAAAAACAATAATTTTTACACAAGTTATTACTAAAAATTACAAATTTATATAACAAATCATAATAATAAATTGGTAAAATAATTATAGAAATTAGTTATTTACCAATTTTACTTTAGGAGTTTTGAATGACCTTTGTCATCGCTTCATTGAGAGAATTACTCACACCTCGTGTGAGTTTTATATTAAAAAAAAAATCCTATATCACTCGTTGATATGGGATTTTTTCATGTTTGAAAGGAGGATATAACCTTTAGAATTTCCTTTATGCGTGAAAGAAAAACTTAACGAAATAGTAAACTTTACTTTAATCAATTAATTGAAAAAAAATGGAAGCAACCAAAAATGTTTCTAAAAAATGAGATTATATTGGTTTTCAATATTATCTGAATTATCTATTATGTTTGATGGTAAAATTTAGTTCTTTGACGATTAAAAATTATATAATATTATTTATATAGCAAAAAGAAGTAACATATATTTAATCAGAATTTATCTCAATGTTATATAAACTAATATTATCTATATCATCTATTTGAAATGATGAATTATTTATTAACTCTTTATAACCACTCTTCATAATTTCTTTTGTTAATCCAAATACTTGTGCATAAGATAAATATCTATCCCATAGTATGACCTCTTCGGCTTTCCTATCTACAAAATTACCAAAATCACTTATAAACGCTTTGAAAGAATAAAGTTTTTGTAATTCTTCAATACCTTTTTTTGTTTTTTTCAAATTATTATCCATTATATTTTTATAATTTATATCTCTTACTTGTTTACCTATATTTTTTAATCCAGTAAATACATTTATAAAGTAAAAAGGTACAATTAATAAAATATAGATTGTCACAAAACTTAATAGCCCATAAATTATGCTTTCAAATATATTATCATTCAATAAAGATATACTTAAAACTAAAATACTAATTGTAATACTTATTATTAAATGTATTTTTCTTCTTTGTTTTACTTTATCTTTGGTAAGTGGTGGATTATTTTTTATATGAATATCTTTATGATAATAGAGATTTAAATCAATACCATCTTGCATACAATAATTGTACCATTCTTGATAGTTTATATTTTTAATATCATTGCTTAGTATTAAAGACATTATATATTTTTCATTACTCAATAAATCTTTATCAATGTTTTTTAAAACTTTAATAATATATTTATCATTTTGCTTTATTAAATTTAAATATTTCCTGGCACATAAATCAAGAATTATGGCAACTATATCCTTATAATTTTCTATAGTTGAATCAAGGAGTAAATAAAGTTATACCTACACCAAAATTATTTGGCAATCTTTATAATAAATTAAATAAAAAGAGACTGAATTAATCAATCTCTAAAAAGTTTGCAACTTACAAAATTATATATAAACTCTCAAATTATATTATTTAAAATACTCTTTTTTTATTCTTTTTTCTTACAAAGTAAAGTGTTCCACCTATTGTTAAAGTAAGTCCCACTCCAATTGGTAATAGTATATTTTTAGTCTTTTTCTCTGATGTTTCTTCTGATATTTGATTATCTTCCACATTATTATCATTTATATCATTAGTTAAAGATTTATATGAAACAATGTATTTTCCTAAGCCAGTGTTTGTGAAGACTATTTTATTATCTACTTTTTGGATATTTAATTTAACTACGCTTCCATCGTCTCTAACTACATATAAAGCTTCAAATGTTTTATTAGGGTTTAATTTTATTGTATGCTCAATTTTTTCGTTAGATAAGTTAATTTTTTGATTATCTTTTGTTTCTAAAGATATTTCAAATATCTCACTTTCTTTACCATAGCGATTTATTTGGGCATCAGTTAAATTTTGTTTTTTATAATCTAATAATACATCATTATAGTTTGATAAAATTGACTCTGGAATTTTAATGCTTACATTTCCATTAGATATTTCTTTATAAGAGTTTTCTGTTGTTTGATTATCATTATTTGGTTCACTTGGAGTTGTATTATTTCCAGTACTTGGAATATTTGGTTTTGTTGAAGTTCCTGGTTTTTCTTCTGGTTTAATATCAGGCTTTGTATTATTTTCATTATCTTCAGGTTTACTAGTTTTTTTCTTTATCCAAGTTACTACTGCTGTTGCATAACCTTTATTACCAGCTCTATCCATAAATTCAAATGTAAATTCAGCATTCTCTGTGAAAGTATATGTTGATGCACCATTTCCTAATATAGTAACATTTTCATTTGGCTTTAATGTTGCAATTACAGGTCCTTCTGTTATATCTTGTGTACTATATTCTATAGTGGCTGTTGGGGCTTCTTTATCTATCCAATCTACCTTTACAGTACTACTTCCTTTATTTCCAACTAAGTCAACAAATTCAAATGTAAATTCGCCATTGTCTATAAATGTATAGGTATCGTTTCCGCCATTATTAGTTATAGTTACCTCTTCATTAGGTTTTAGAGTTACAACAACATTTTGATTTGTCCATTCTTTTGTACTGAATTCAAATTCTGCTGTTGGGGCTTCTTTGTCTATCCAATCTACTGTTACAGGAATGATACCATCATAACCATTTTTGTCTTTATATTGAAAGTTAAATGTTTCATTATTAGTAAATGTATATTCATTACTTGCATTATTATTAAATATTCTATATCCCTCTTCTAGTTCTAGTATTACTTTAACATCTTGGTTAGTTAATGATGTTGTAGAATATTTAATTTCATATCTTGGCATTTTTGCTATCCAATTTACAAAAACTGTTGCTGTACCTGCATTTCCAGCAATGTCAACGAATTCAAATGTAAATTCGCCATTGTCTTTAAATATATATGTATCATTTCCACCATTGTTAGTTATAATTACCTCTTCACTAGGTTTTAATGTAGCAATTACTTCTCCATCAGTTAAGTGAATTGTATTAAACTCAAATTCTGCTGTTGGAGCTTCTGTATCAATCCAATCTACTGTTATAGTTTTTGTTCCAATATTTCCTAGACCATCTTGGAATTTTAATTCTACACTTTTATTTTCTAAGAAAGTAATTGTTTTACTTCCATCTACAGGATTAGTGGCTAACTCAATGTCATTTGATAATATTGTAATATTTTCTTTATCAAAAGAGATAGTAGCTACTACATTTTCATTTGTTATTTCGGTTGTACTAAATTCTACATTCGCATTAGGCGCTTCTTTATCTATCCAATCTACTTTGGCAGTTTCTGTTCCTCTATTTCCATTTCGATCAACAAATTCAAATGTAAATTCACCATTCTCTTTAAATGTATATGTCTTCTTTCCATCATTATTAGTTATGGTTATTGGTCTATTCTCATCAACTAATTCTGCGATTACATCTTTGTTGCTAGGTTTAACTATATTATAGTTTATATCTGCAGTAGGTATTTCACTAGCAGATGGATCTTCATATAAGTTTATAAGAGCAATTGAGAAAAAATATTGTAGTCCTACTTCATATACTGATGGACAATTGATTCTAACATATTTAGCTAAGATAGGAGAATCAAAAGTGATTTTCTTTAAGTTATTGTTATTTCCTATATTGCTTTTTGTAGCAGCAAGTTCCCAGTTAGTACCATCCATACTTACATAAATATCTAAACGATTAGCTTTTCCTGCTGGATACTTTCCAAGAGATGATGTTGCTTTAGCATCAGGTACATAATCTATTTCTGAAACATATTTTGGTTTATCAAGTTCTATAGTTGCATAGGCAGGAATATATTTTTGACCTAAGCTATTTTTATTATAATAACTATGCCATGCAGTGTTGATGTTACCATCAATAATATTATCTTTATTTCCTCCACTTGTTCCTGAAACATCTATTACCTTCAAACTATCCCTAGTAATATAACGATGTGATTCAGAAGTTGTGTTTGTAGTAAATGTAAAATAAACTGGATCACTCATTGTATAAATTCCTGTAGCAAGCATTCTTACATATACTCTAACGTCCCCTTTGAATATTGGATTAGTATCTGTAAATGAATTCCATTCTCCATCTGGATCTAATGTCCATTCCATTTTGTCTGTTGCACCCATAATGCGATTTTCTAAATCATCAATTGATACAACATTACTAGGAAATATACCTTTTTGAATATCAATAGTATAAATATTTTCAGGTGTCAATGGTATACCAGTAATATGAATCTTGATGTCATTGTCTCCTGTTAGGCTATCTAATTGTTCTTTAGTTAATTGTACTGTATGTTCATAGCTTGGAATCCATGTATTACCACCATCTATACTATAAGTCCATGCTACTTGAGCACTTTGTAATTGTTTAGATAATACAATTTTTCCTGCATTTGCTCCATCAAAAGAGAATGTTGCTATTCTAGAATCGACTACTCCCAAAATGGCATTAGCAATTACTGGAACTTCTTTTGTATATATTGTATCTTTACTTGTTGCTTTAGTAGCTTCTCTTAATGTTTCATCTTGTAACATCATAAGTCTACTACGGAATGCTGGGGATGTAACTTTAGTACCTATTCTTCTTGTCATATCATACATCGGTAATGGATGATATTTATATACTTCTGATATTTCAAAAGCTAAATCGATTAAGTCACTTTCTGTTTTACTATCATCACTTAAATATAAATTTATTAAACCAATCCAGGCATCTAAATTTATTATTTCTTCTTTTAAGGCATCTCTATAAATTTGTTCTAATTTTTTGCTATCGTTTTTATAGACATCTTCTAATAAGAGTATTAATTCAGCTTTTTCATATTTATCATATTCATTTTGGGCATCTTGAGATAATAATAAATATGATCCTGATTGAATTCCTCCACTATTGGTAGCATATTTAGTTCCCCAACCATTAATGCCATTTCCACTAGTATTAGCCCATCCAGTTGTAACTACATTATTGGCTAGTTGCCATGCATATTTTCCACCACCTGCATTATATAAATAAACATAAGCTGCATGCCCAGGCTGTCCTACAACTCGTCCAGGATATCCCCATACTCCATATAAATTAGCTGCTGTTTTTGATAATCCTCCACAAACAGCTCCTTCTTCAAATACAATCCATAATTTTGGTTTACCAGATTGATATGTTATATTGTACTTTGATAAATTGTATTTTTGATCCCATTTTGCATAGTTTGCTTGAGAATAATATTGAGGTCTATAATAACCATAACTTAAAGTATAATTTATATATTTATATGGATTAAAACGTTCATTAGCTGAGTATTTCATTGAATAATCGTGTAACCATAATATTTCTTCATCATCAATATTAGTAATCATTACCCCACGCATTTCATCTATTGTATAACTTTCAAACATTGCAGTATCTAATTGACCATTTAAATGCATATCTTTATATATTTGATAACGTGTTACAGCATCAGAAAGTTGGTTACCACCAATCCATAATCCAACATTAGTTGAATGTGTTAAAGATAAAGATAACATCATTTTTAAATATAAGTCTTTATATTTAGTTCCTAATGAAGTTTCATTTTCGTTAGATAAGTCATCTTTATAAGTATGATATAAATTACTTAAAACTTGCAATGATCTTTCATAAGTTCCATTTGGTCTTCCACCTATAGTCCATAAACGAAGAGCCTCTTCATTATTTAAAAACCAGTCTAATGTTTCTTTGTTTTTAGGATCACTATCTAAAAATGAACGTAATTGATATTGACCAACTCTTTTGATAAATGTTCTTTGAAGTAAAGTTAATTTTAAGTCATCTTCTATTGCTCCTTCTTTATAACTTTCTTTGATCAACTTATCAAATTCTTCTACGGGTTGCATTACATTATCATCATAATCTTCTTTAATTAATTTGGCATCGCCCCATACTGCATGATCATTTCCATTACTTCCGTTATCATTTGCATAAAGTTTAATATAATTAGCATCTCTTATATCAATTTTTACATGGACAGCACTATTTACTCCTTTTAACGGAACTGGATTTTCTTCAGTACGCAAAGTCCAATTTTTCCCGTCTTCTGAAGTATAAATATAAAATTTTACACCATTTCCATTATTTCCAGCTGTAGTATTTAAACCATAATAAGTTGTAAAATAATCATAATCTTTATAACTACTAATATCATATTCTATAGTAGAAGTTGCATGAGCAAATATTCCTTTTTTTACAATTACTGATGCACCTTCAATATTTAGGATTAAAGATGCATTAGAACTTGTTTTATCTAAACCTAATGTTCCCCATCCAACTTGGGCTTTCTGATATGGAATATCTGATAAATATATGACATTTTCTATTTTAGCTTTATTGTAAGATAAAACATTCCCATTTTTTGTTTTTATCGTTTTCATATTTTCAAAAAAACCACAAAATACTATACTTCCAAAAATAATAGTTATAGTAAATATAATTAATAAATATCTTTTAATTGATTGATTTTGATAAAAAAATTTCTTTAACTTTAACATAGAAAAACTCCTTTACTTCTTATTTATCTCTTTTTTAGAAATATATTTTGGTACTATAAAAGTGTAATAAGTAAACCAAGTGCAACAGGTTGA
>CAOKUH010000053.1 GCA_948472605.1 uncultured Mycoplasmatota bacterium | reverse complement strand
ATGCAAGTTACAATTACAAAAGAGAATTAGATAGTCATATGATGAAGAATACAGAATGGGGAGCTGTTACTTATTTACAACATAGTCGTTATGGAAGTAGTGAAAGTGTAAGAATAAACAATAATAATGCGTATATAACAGGATATGCAGGAGTAGAAGAACCAACTCTTGGACATAACGGAGGAACTAGTATAGAAGGAAATAGAAATGAAAGTACGAGTTTAGGTAGTGATGGAACATATACAATCAATTATTTAAATCCAAATAGTGTAGTAGCAAGTACCACAGGAAATTATAGTGGAGTCTATGATATGTCAGGTGGAGCTTGGGAATATGTCATGGGAGTAAGAAGTAGTATAACTTCAGGAAGTGCAGGAATAACAGATACAAGTATAAATAGTAAATATTATGATGTATATGGAGCATCATCAAGTGAAACAGATTATAAACATAGAATCTTAGGAGATGGAACAGTAGAGTTTGGACCATTCCAAGACTTTAGAGATCCAGATGGCAATAATAGACATAAATCAAGTTGGTATTATGATTACGCCTCCTTCGTTTACTCAGCTGTCCCGTGGTTCGGCCGCGGTGGTCATTGGAGCGGCGGTGTCGCGTCTGGTGCCTTTGCGTTCTTCCGCATCACTGGTGGTACTGACGCGAACATTTCGTTCCGCCTAGTTCTTGCTGTATAAAAATGAGAGTCTTATTAAAATAAGATTCTTTTTAAATGTAAACAATAATGCCAACTTTATTATATTTCCTAAAATATTCCAAAATATTCTATACAAAAATAACTAACATATGATAAAATTAACTAGAATACGAGGGGTAAATATGCAAGATATTACAATTGTCTTTCCAAATGGATCTACAAATGTTTTTCCATATGGAACACCTGTTTATAAAATAGCAGAATACTATCAAAGTAAAATGCCAAACGATATAATAGGAGTAAAAATAAATAATGAAATAATGCCGATGACTACTAAATTAACTAAAAATGCATCAGCAACTTTTTTGGATGTAACAAACCCTTATGGTTATCGCATGTACCAAGCGGCCTTAAAATTTATCTTTGAAGTTTCTGTAAAAGAAGCCTTCAAAGATTCTGAAGTAAACTTTTTAAATAGTGTACCCAAAGGAATAATGACAGAAATAAAAGGCGTTAATATTCAAAATGAAGATTTAATAAAAATAAAAGAAAAAATGTCTAATATAATTAATAACGATGAAAAAATAATTAAATATAATGTTGGAAGAAAAGAAGCGATACACTATTTCGAAACTCACAATCAATATGAAAAAGCTTTAAATATTCATAATAAAAATAATGACATAGTAAGTATCTATAAATTAAAAAATTACTATAACTATTACTATACTGATATGCCCTATAGTACCCAAAAAATTAATAAATTTGATTTAAAGTATCTAGGAAACAATCAAATAGTTTTAATCTATCCAAGTAGCAGAACAAATGGCTTAGTACCAGAATACGTCCATTATGAAAACATTATAAAAACATTTAAAAATGGTCATGATTGGCTAAAAATAATGCGAACACCATACTTAGCAGAATTAAACGAGGAGGTTAGTTCAGGAAAAATCAAAGAATTAATTGAAGCAAACGAACTTATATTTAATGATAGTATCAGTCATCTTGCCAATATCATTCATGAACAAAAAGATATAAAAATAGTTTTAATATCTGGACCATCTTCAACTGGAAAGACAACTACAACTAAAAGATTATCCAGTTATTTAAAAGCGCTTGGATACAATACAATTCCAATATCTGTTGATGACTATTACAAAGATTTAGAAGAAATTCCCAAAAATGAATTTGGAGAAGATGATTATGAATCATTAGAAGCTATCGATACCAAAATGTTTAATCAAGATTTAAATAACTTATTAAATGGTAAAGCGGTTAATTTACCAGTATATGATTTTGTTATCAAGAAAAAAAATCGTAGTTCAAACAAATCTCAACTTAAAGAAAATAGTATATTGCTTATTGAAGGCTTGCATTGCTTAAATGATGATTTAACCAGTGATATAGATGAAAAATACAAATATAAAATCTATTTAAGCCCTTTTATACCTCTTAGCATAGATCGTCATAACTATGTATCAACAGTTGATTTAAGACTTTTAAGAAGAATAATTAGAGATAATAGAACAAGAGGAACTAATGTTTCTAGAACAATTGAACTTTGGCAAAAAGTAAGAGAAGGAGAAGAAAAATATATTTTTCCTTATATTCATCAAGCAGACATAGTTATTAACACATCATATGTTTTTGAAATAGGAGTATTAAAAGTATTTGTAGAACCATTACTATATTCTGTTAAAGAAGATTCTCCATACTTTGAAGAGGCTAGAAGATTAATAGATTCACTTAGAGGGTTTTATCCAATATCTAGTGAATATATAAGTAAAGATTCAATACTTCGTGAATTTATAGGTTAGGAAAGGATTTGATATAATGATTAAAGTAGCCATAAATGGATTTGGTCGAATAGGAAGAGTAGCATTTAGAGAAATGATTACAGGCATAGATTTTGATATTGTTGCTATAAATGACTTAACGGATCCAGAAGAATTAGCATACTTACTAAAATATGATACTAATCATCGTTCATTTCATGAAGATTTAATAAAATATGAAGATGATGAATTAGTTATAAATGAACGTAAAAGAATTAAAGTATATAAAGAACGAGACCCAGAATTTCTGCCTTGGGGCGAATTAGATGTTGATTTAGTATTAGAATGTACGGGTTTATTTACTAAATTAGAAGACGCTGAAAAACATCTTATTGCTGGAGCCAAAAAAGTCCTTATCTCAGCACCAAGTAAAGATGCTATGAAAACAATTGTATATGGTGTAAATGATAATATACTAACTAATGAAGACAGAATAATATCAGGTGCATCTTGTACTACAAATTGTTTAGCCCCAATTTTAAAAGTTATAAATGATGAATTTGGTATTGAAAAAGGATTCATGAGTACCATTCATGCTTATACAAATGACCAAACAACTCTAGATATTCCCCATAAAAAAGGCATAAAAGAAAGAAGAGGAAGAGCAGCAGCAGAAAATATTATTCCAACATCAACTGGAGTACTAAATGCAATTGGTAATGTTATCCCTACATTAAAAGGAAAAATAGATGGTTTAGCATATCGTGTACCTGTAAGTGATGGCTCACTAGTTGATTTAGTATTAGAACTTAAAACAAAAGTAACTGTAAGTGATATAAATGAAGTTTTAATAAATAACCAAAGCAATACATTAAAAGTTACCTTTGATCCTATTGTCTCAAGTGATGTAATTGGAAAAAGATGTGGATCATTAGTAGATGGATCTCTAACTAAAATATTAGAAGTAGATGGCAAACAAATGATAAAAATAGCTGCATGGTATGATAATGAAGTTGGCTATACGGCCCAAATGTTACGAACAGCCAAAAAAATGTTTAAATAAAAAGAAAAAAGGTGATATAATGAAACAAAGAATAGACACTATAAATTTAAAAAATAAAACAGTAATTGTTAGATGTGATTTAAATGTCCCAATAAGAAGTGGAAGAATTTTAGATGATACCAAAATAATTGCTAGCTTAGATACTATTCGTTATTTACTTAAAGAAAATTGTAAAATAATCATTTTAAGTCACCTAGGCAAAGTTAAAACACCAGAAGACAAACTAAAATATTCTTTAGAGCCAATAGCTATAAGAATGAAACAATTACTTGGAGAAGAAATCTATTTTAGCAAAAAAATATTTGACCCCGAAGTTTCAAAAAGAGTTTCTTTAATGCAACCTAAAGATATATTAATGTTAGAAAATACAAGATTTCTAGATATCCCTAAAAAATTAGAAAGCAGTTGTGATGCTCAAGTCTCATCATTTTTAGCCTCTTTAGCTGATGTTTTTGTTATGGATGCCTTTGCCTCAAGTCATCGTAATCATGCATCTGTAGTTGGAATAACAAAATACATACCAAGTTGTATTGGTTTTAACGTTTTAAAAGAACTAACTAACTTAGATAAATATTTAAAAAATCCTCTACATCCATTTACTGTAATAATGGGAGGCTCTAAAATAGAAGACAAACTTGAATTAATAAGTGCTATGTTAACTAAATGTGATTATCTTTTACTAGCAGGAGGATTAGCTAATAGTTTTTTAAAAACATTAAACTTCAACATTGGAGCATCACTTGCTACAGAAAGTACCATAACAATGGAAAAATTAAAACAAATAATGCTAACATATCGCCATAAATTAATGTTACCACTTGATGCTATTGTTGGGAGTAGCTATGATAAAAACTACACAAGATATCGTCGCATTAATGAAATAAGTGATAATGAAATTATATGTGATATAGGAATAAAAACCTTAGAAAAATATAAAACAGCTTTATTAAATAGTAAAACTATATTTCTAAATGGGACAGTAGGAATTTATGAAGACATGCGTTACTCAAATGGAACAAAAGAACTATTAAATATTTTAAAAAAACAGGATTCTATTAAATTAGCAGGTGGTGGAGATGCTGTAAGTGCTGTAAAAGCTTTTAACCATCAAGATAATTTTACTTATTTATCAGTAGGCGGTGGAGCAACTCTTGAATATTTAACCAAAGGTCATTTAATTGGAATAGACAGCGTTATGGAGGCGAGTGAAATTGAAGTACTTGATGTGTAATTTAAAATCTAATAAAACTTTAAAAGAAATATTAGAATATAAAAACACCCTTAAAAATATAGAAACAAATAATTTAGAATTAGTATTATTTCCTAGTAGCATATACTTAGGTTTTTTCTACGATGCTCCTTATAAAATAGGAAGCCAAAACATTTCTTCCCTTCATAGTGGAAGTTACACTGGCGAAATATTAGCCCATCAACTAAAAAGCTTAAGAGTATCATATTGTTTAATAAACCATAGCGATGCTAATGAAAAACTATATGAAGTAATTAGCAAAATTAAGAATGCTACTAAAGAAAATATCAAAGTTGTTTTATGCATAGGAGAAATAGAAAAACAATCACCAGAAGAAACAATTATCGAAATAAAAAAAGAATTAAATGATATCTTATCAAAACTAAATAATCAAGAATTAAATAATTTAATATTAGCATATGAACCAGTTTGGGCCATAAATAATAATGTAACCTTAGACTCAGATAATATATCTGAAATAATTTCAAAATTAAAAAAAGAACTAAAAAAAATTTATAATTTAAATCCATCAGTTATTTATGGAGGAAGTATAAACTTAGAAAACATAAATAATTTAATTGAATGTAATAACATAGATGGTTTTTTAATTGGTAATTGTGCCAATGATTCTAAAAATATAATAGAAATAATAACCAAATTTTAAAAACGACATTTTTTTACAACATTTTACACAATAAGACAAAACATTTTCTAGTATTTTGTCTTTTTTTAGCGGTATAATTAAGTTGCGTGCAGTAAATATTAAGAAAAAGGAGAAAATATGAAAACAACAGTTAATATTCTAGTAATTGACGATAGTGAATCAGTTACAAATAGAATTAAGCAGTATTTTAGCAGTCACGCAGTAATTAAAGTAGTAAACACTATCAACAATGGTAAAGAAGGATTAGAATATATTATAAATCATCAAGGTGAATATGATATGGTACTAATGGATATGATAATGCCAGAAGTTGATGGAATAAGCATTTTAGAAGAAATGCAAAAAAGAAAAATTAACAAAAGAGTTATAATACTTACAAGTTATAACAAGGAATCAGCTATTAAGATAGTTAATCAATATAAAGTTGATTATATTATGTTAAAACCAGTAAAAACTGAAGCAATTGAAAGTAGAATAATAAGTATTATAAATAATGGTATAGAAGAAACCGAATTAAAAGACAATAAAGTTGAAATTGCTATTAGTAAGTTACTTCACTCTCTAGGCATTCCATCTCATATAAGAGGATATCAATATATCAGAGAAGGAATTTACATGATGTATCAAAATCCCGATATGATAGGTGGAATAACAAAATGTATATATCCAGAAATAGCTGTTAAATATGATACAACAGCTAGCAGAGTTGAAAGAGCAATAAGACACGCAATAGAAGTAAGTTGGTCTAGAGGAGACTATGATGTAATGGATGAACTATTTGGACATAGCGTTGACTTTGATCGAAGCAAACCTACCAATTCAGAATTTATAGCTACTTTAGCAGATAACTTAAGATTAAATAGTAAACCAGTAATGTCATAAGAAATCAGGATTTAATGATTTCTTTTTTTATTTTAAAAAACACATCGGTTGACAAAATTAAAATTTTATAGTAAAGTGCTTCTTGTTGCATAAAAATAAAGGAGGTAAAATTATATGGAAACACCAAAAAATTTAAAAACAAAATTTTATAGTTATCTATTAGATAGTCTTTCTAAAAAAGACACTATTTCTTTAAATGAATTTGCTATTATATATTCTGAAAACAAATACATCATAGTAAATAAGAAATATGAAAAAATTTGTAATTATTTAATGACCAAATATCTAAACTCACAAAGTAAAAAGAAGTTTAATTTTGCTAAATTTCTTTCAATAATGTTAGTTTTAGGAATTACCAGAATTTTTAATACAGAAAATGATTTAGCTGTAGAATCCAATATTGAATTACAAAGCTTTGATGTAAATACCAAAATTTTTTTGGCTGATTTTAATAATGAAATTGTCAAAAACATAAAGTATATAGAATTAGTTGAAAATAATAAAGAAGAAATGTTCCAAAATGCTATTAAATTGTATGAATTAAATCAAGAGCTTGAAAGACAAAGTATCTATGATAACTATCTAAAAGAATATTGCTCTTATAGCAATATGGATAGTGAAAAAGTGATTAAATTAGCTAGAAAAACAACTAATGATTATAATGATTTTACAAAAATTATTAAAAATAATGATTTTGATTTAAGTAATCCTGAAGCTTGTTGTATGCTATTTGTTTATTTTCTAAAAAAAGATGAATTGTTAATAAAACTTATAGACTTAAATATTAACAAAGAAGATTTAATCATTTCTAATGAAATTAGAACAAAAGAATACGATTCATATGAAAACCTCTTTTTAACAAATGGGGATAAATTTAGTGTTTATGTTGGTAAAATATGTGATTTATTTAATGTGAAAGATAAAAAAATTATGTTATCTATTTCTTATTCTGAAAGTGGGATATATGGAAGTATAGCATCAAGAAAACAAAATAATTTCGCTGGAGTTTCTTATGAAGGGGAATTAAACACTTATGTATCTCCAGAAGAAGGAATAATTGCCATGTGTGGTAATTTTAAAGCTATTTATAATGACTACACATTAGATAACCTTAATGAATTAGCTGGTCTTTATGTACAAGGAGATGAAACTATTTCTAATCAATATACAACTAATTGGAAAGAGAATCTTAAATCGTTCTACCAACATATTTCAGAAAATTATGAATTTTATTTTGATTCTAATGAAGAAATTATAGAAGAAGATTTAACATTAGCTTTAAAAAGATGATAAGAATTTGTAATTTTTACCATTTAATAGTATAATCTAAACAACTGGTGATTATATGAAAAAAATTTTAACAATCATTTTGGATGGTTTTGGATATCGAGAAGAAACACATGGTAATGCTATTATTGAGGCCAAACCCAAAAATTTTAATGAGTTATGGAATAAATATCCTCACTCACTTCTTTATGCTTCTGAAGAGCCGATAGGTTTATTAGAAGGACAATTTGGTAATAGTGAAGTAGGACATATGACTATAGGAGCAGGTCGCAAATTAAAACAAGATGTTACAAAAATCCATGAATATTTAGATAATGATATTAAAGAAGATGAAAAATATTTAAATTTAGTAAATAAAGCAAAAGAAAATAATATTAGAATTCATATTATGGGCTTATTTAGTGATGGACTAGTTCATAGCGATATGAGCCATTTTTTAAAATTATATGATAGATTAGTTGATGATGGTATTAAAAATATTTATTTTCATCTAATCACTGATGGAAGAGATACTCTACCAACTGAATCATATAAATACATAAAAGTATTAGAAACTCAAATAAAAGCAAGAAAAACTGGAAGTATTGCTACTCTTTGTGGTAGGTATTATGCTATGGATCGTGATAATAAGATAGATAGAACTAAAATTTATTACAATTTAATAACAAAAGGAAAAGGAGCTTTATCAAAAAATAGTGAAAGTGCTATTAATGCTTGTTACAAAAAAAATGTTACAGACGAATTCTTGCCTCCTATTATCTTAAATCCTGAAGGCTTGATTAAAGATGGTGATATAATTATATGGATGAACTATAGAACTGATAGAGCTAAACAAATACTTGACGCTTTAATAAATAAAAGTTATAATAACTTTCCAGTTATAAGTTTTACGGACTTAGATATATATTCATTTGTTCCTATAGATAAAAGAATTAAAACAATTTCATTTTTAGAAGAGGAGACAATTGAAAATCCACTAGGAGTGTATTTATCAAAACTTGGGCTAACACAAGCTAGAATTGCAGAAACTGAAAAATATGCTCATGTAACTTATTTTTTTGATGGTGAATATGATGGGAACTTAGAAAATTGTTCCAAGATATTAGTTCCATCTTTAAAAATAAAAACTTATGACTTAGATCCGCGCATGAGTGCTGTAGAAGTTACTAAAAAAACAATTTCTTGTATGGAAAAAGACGTGGATTTCATCTTAGTAAACTTTGCTAATCCTGATATGGTTGGACATACTGGTAACTATGACGCCGCCATAAAAGCCATAATGACAGTTGATGTTTGCTTAGGCAAAATACTAGAAGAGGCTGAAAATAACTTTTACAAAGTAATAGTTACATCAGATCATGGTAATATAGATATTATGACTGATGAAAAAGATAATATAGTAACAACTCATACTTTATCAAAGGTTCCTTTTATAATAGTTGATGAAAATATTAAATTAAAAGAAGCGGGAGACTTAACCAATATAGCACCAACTATATTAGATTATATGGATATAGCAAAACCAAAAGAGATGAAAAATAGTGATAGCTTAATCATAAAATAAAGGGGGATATTTATGAAAAAGATAAAATATTTTTTAAGTCTAATTTTATTACTATTATTACCTACTATCGTAAATGCTGGCTCAATAAGCTTTAATTCGCCAGTAAAAACAAGTGAGAATACATATAAATTCACTCTAACAGTTGATAACATTAATCTTAATTCTATAAAAGGTAATATTAGTATAACAAATGGAAAAATAATTAAAATAACAATGGATTCATCATGGATAAACAAGACAGGCATTAATAATAGTTTCTATTTTTATCGCAATGTGCCAAGTAGTGGTTCTTATCAAGTTGCAACTATCGAAGTAGCTATGACAGGAAATAGTAAATACATAATTAATAATTTAGATTATAAATTAAATAAATGTAGTACTGATTCTTATGGTAATTATTTTGGAGAAACAGGAACTATAGTTTCTAAGTCAACTTACGAATCAACTTGCTTGATTAGTAAAGATGCCAGTTTAAAATCAATTTCTTTAAGTAGTGGAAAACTTTCGCCAACTTTTGAGCCTAGTTTAGAGCTATATAGCGCTACAGTAGAAAATAATGTAAGTTCTATTAACTTTAATCCAATAGTTAATAATAATAAAGCTCGAGTTATTTCAGGAAGTAGTTGTTCATTAAAAGTTGGAATCAACGTTTGTAAAATCGTAGTAAGTGCAGAAGCTGGAAATACTAAAACATATCAAATAACAGTCACTAGAAAAAATTCTAATAACAACACTTTATCTACTGACGCAAGCATTTCTAACTTACAAGTTCATGGTGGGACTTTAACTAAAGCTTTTAATCCTAATATAAAGGAATATGATGTTAAAGTTAGTAAAAATACCACTAAAATGTACTTTACGTTTGTAACAAATAGTAACAAACAAACTCATACAAGTAATGCTTGCAATATAAATGAAGCAACTAAAACCTGTAAATTAACTATAACAGCTGAAGATGGTGTAACTAAAAATAGTTATGTATTTAACATTATTCATGAAAATGCTTCAAATAATAATAATAATAATAATAACAAT
>CAOKUH010000052.1 GCA_948472605.1 uncultured Mycoplasmatota bacterium | reverse complement strand
ATAAAACTTCTGTAGCTGTTGCTGGCGCAGCTGAAGTTTCTGTATTATTAGCAGTTCTAAATATATTATCTGGTAATATTACACCTTGAACAGCTAAATAATCTTTTAAATGTTTGGTTGGATTTTTTAGTGATAATTTTCCATCCATTGATTTTTGAAATATGGTATTAACTTGAGGCTTATTGTCTTCATCTACATAAAATTCACATATTTCCATAATTTCTCTTTGAAATCTTCCTAATTCTTTACTCATATATCCTTTAACATACACACCAATTTGAACATATCTATGAATTGTTGCTAAGAATTGTTCTACATCTTGATTAGTTTCAAGAAGACTATACATACGCATAGGGATTGATGATGCTTTATCCGAGTGAATTGTTGAAAGAATATGATGCCCTGATGAAATTGAATTTCGGACTGCAAGAACAGCCTCTGCACTACGAACTTCTGATAGTAAAATCCATATTGGATTTTGACGCATACAAGTTACTAACACATCAGTATATGATGCAATGTTGTTAGTTTTCATAGCGACAATATCACGATGAGGAAATATTCTATCTAAATGAAGTTCTAGAGTATCTTCAATAGAAATTATTTTTTCATTTTCTTTTGTAGTACTTGCTAAATATTTAACAAGTTCTGTTTTACCTGAACCTGTTTCACCACTGACGATAATATTCGCATGACCTTGTACGCATTGTAGTAAGAAATCAAGTAAATCTTCTGAAACATATTTTTCATTGATTAACTTTTCCTTATTTAATCGTATTTTAGCTGGTGTTTTACGTATTAAGCAAGCAATACCATTTGTAGCAATTGAATCATGAACAAAGTTTAAACGAAGTTCTGTTGATTCAGCATCTAAGAATGGGTGGGCCATATTAAATGTCTTACCCATAACGTTAGAGCATTGAAAGGCTAACTTTTCCATCAATGAGTTATTGATATCTGGCCTTTCAACTTTAACTACTCCACGAGAAAGGGTTTTAAGCCAAACTTGTCCACCATTACTATAAGAAATATCGGTGATATCATCGATTCTTAAGAATTCATCTAATGGACCAAAGTCCAATTGTGAAAATATGGATTCATCCATTTGTTTTGCACCCTCTTTCGTATTCTTTTATTATCTTTTATTGGTTATTATTATTGTTATCATTTGGTGTAGTAGTTGTTATATTTTGTGGTATAGTTGCACTCTTAGAAAGGATAAAGTTTTTAATATAATCACTAGATACACTTGTTTCCCCAGGATTAGCACTATAAGATGCATTACGAGGTACTGGATTTATTTCAATAGATGATCCATTAATATATCCAGCTTTCATCAATAATTCATACATGTCATTTGGTACAGCAAATAGTAATTCAGATGGTGTACGACTTTCTACTGTAGTTTCAAATACATGGTTTCCTTGACTATCTTTAACAGCTAATACTTCAATACTTTCAATGAATTTACCATACATTACTAATCCTGTATCATCAATTCCTTTAAAATATAAATCAATATAATTTCCAGGATAAATTGAATTACCATAAGTTGTATGCAAATCAACATTTAAACTATATATTGTGTAGTTGTCAGGGATACTTGCAAAAGCACTATCTGGCATTTCATTAGATGTTAGTATTTGTGATTTATAGAACATACTATTGGCAGGAATAGTTGTTCCAAATGATACATAATTTCCTATAAGTTCACTTGCATTTGTGATTACATTAGGACTATTTTTAATAACACTACTTGATACTTCCATGTATCCTATCATATCACTAGTAATTGCTGTACGAGATGATATCTCTTGTTTTGCATAAGGTACAGTTACCGGAGTGGTCGCTTGTTTGACACGATAATTATACCCAATATATAATACTAATATTGCAAGTAACACTCCTAAAATCGTTACCGTGTTTTTGTTTGATAAAAATCTTTTAACGGTTGTTAATACATTTCCCATTTTTCATTCCTCCTAAATTTATTTATTTAAAAAGCTCTTATCTAATATTTTTACTAGATGAACTTGAATCTAAAGATAAAATTCTATTTATTTTGTCCAGATAATTCTAAAACTGCATCTACTTTATTTACTATATCAAATGTTGCAGAGTCTCCAGCTACAACAAAACTTTTAGATTTACTTGTAACTTTTACACTTACTTTTGGTGGTGCTTCATATATATCATAGAAAGATATTTCGTAAGTATTAAAGCTTACATTTTCTGCAAATCTTCTTAAAAAAGATTCAATAAATTTTTCTCTATCAATTTTAAGTTCACCATATTTTCGATAGTAACCATAATTTATAGCATCTACCATAGCAGCTTCTGTAACTTCTTTAACTAAGTAATAATCTTCTGTATTTTGAGTAGTTATACTTGATATTAACATCATTATAACTATTACAAAAACCCCTAGTAAAATCAACCAATAACCCCAATATGATTCTTTCATTATCTATTCACCTACTTCCAAGCTGGTCCTACATTATCACTAGTACTTGTCCATAATTCCCACTTGTTATTAAGTGTTCCTTCTTTGAAGAAATCTTTATTAACACTAGTTCGATTATTTTTATTTCTTAAGAAATAACTATATCCAGCAATATTAGTAACTCCATTTACTTGTTCATACGATAAATCTTCAGATATATATGTTCCAGTAGTAGCATTATAATCTCTAATTGCTTTCATATTACTTGCTGTCATTGTGAATGTATATTCAGGAGTAATATAGGCATCTTCTCCATCTTTTTCAATATTTTCAATTGTCGTTTTAGCTTTATTATTATTCCAATTTGAGCCTAATTTTCGATCATTTGGATTGAAATCATTTAATGAAACTGTTCGATAGAAATATGTATCTTTACCATCAAATATACAATTTACACAATAAACATCACAATCTGGACAAACAGGTTCATTATAATCAATAATACAAGAAAATTTACCTTGTTTTTCACAAGTATAACCATCTGGTAAATCTTCAGGACAATCACACTCGTAATCACAATCTGGACAATCAACTACATAGACACAAACATACCCAATATCTGTTGATGCTGATGATCCTATTGCTTTAGCAACATCATTTAATCTTCCTAATGAGTTAGAGCTACAACCAACTTTGGAATTGTATTGACCAATTTTTGTGAAATTTAATGTCCAGTTATAAATTCCTCTCTCAGTTTTTAATGCTATTGGAAATACTGCACCTAAATATTCATAGTTATATTTTACATCTGCTCCCTCTGGTATATCAGCTACTGTTCCATGAGGAATATTTGTTTGAAATTCTTGTTTATTTGCATATTGTGCTTCTCCAGTACTTACAATTTTACGATAGTAATATCTAGTTGAAATATTAGTAGCTGTTTCTGAATTTGTACATCCATTAGAATCACATTTTAAATAATTTATAGTTTCAAGAGTTCCACTTTCATTTGCTTCATATTCATTAGTAATCTCTTTATTACTTGAATAAGTCACATCTCCTTTTGTAGTAGAACTACTTACTTTTTGATAATTAATTTTTGTTTTATATTCTTCTTTATAATCAAATTCAACTATTGGATCAAAACATAATTCATTAGTCCAATTATAGCATTCTTCCATGTGACTTATAATTGCTTTTAATTCATTTTGAGCAGCCGTTAAAGTAGCTTCGGCATTTTTTGCGTCTTTTTCATAACCTTCAATTGTTTTATGACCACCATATGTTTTTTCACTAGTACATGAATCATAATAAACTCCCCAATTAGCACTGGTTTTATTTTGGTGTTTCTGGATAGTTGCTTCACCTTTAGAATTTGTTGTAATTGATATTGTTTCATAATCAACACTTGCACCATCGTTTTTATTATTAGAACCAGTTGGTTGACAAGTATTTTTAGTCCAACTACCACCATTATCCTTACAATTTGTTTCATTATAATCAACAACGTTTCCATTAATTGTACAACTTCCACCATCAGTATTAAAGGATGGTTTAGAACTATCTACATTAGTAGATTTTTTTACTGAATCATAATATGCTTTAGCTAAAGCGTAATCATTATAAGCTTTTACAATTTTTTCTTGAGCATCTTTAACATTTTTAATAAATTTTTCTATATCAATGTTTGTTTTAGTATTATCATTTTCGCTACTTGTTGCATAACATGTTCTAGTAACATTAACAACAGAATTGTTTAATTTGAAATATCTACCACTATCTGCATATTGAGCTCCTGGTAAAGACATAGAATAATTTTCTTTACAATATACTGAGCAATATGGATTATTTGAACTAATTTGGCCATCAGCCATTTGATATGTATTTCCAGCTTCATCTTCATTTTTTAGAATACAATTTTTTACATCAGTTGGAGCTTCTATTGTAATCTTTTCACCATCGTTATTTTTATCGCAATATTTAGGAGATTTAATTTTAGTTTCTTGTTCGCATAAATTATGTTCATCTCCATTTCCGCTACTACAATACTTTTTATAATATGTTCCTTTTTTATTTGTAAGTTGGCCCGCATATTCTTGTCTTACTTTATCTCCAACAACTGTTATTGGTCTAGTTTGAGTGGTTGTATCTGTTGAAGAGTTTGAAGATGAGGAACTACTAACTCCTGTTATATTTCCATTGATAGAAAAAATTGTATTTTGGGTTTCTCCATAACCTTGGCAATACAAAAATGAACTTGTTGTATCTACATTTATCTCAGTATTTATTATTGTATTGGTAATTGTTTCTAAATCTACACCAACAGGTTGATAATATGCTACGATTTTATAGTCACATCCTGGTGTATTCATAGCTATTACTATATTTCCTCTATATCCACTATCATCCCAAGAAGAACTAACAATAGAACAATTTTCACATTCAAAATTAACATTTGTTAATTTAGTAGATAATGATGTTATACCTAAAGTAACATTACCATTATCTGCTTCACTTATTTTATTAAATTGCATAAATCCAGATGTAGGACGAAAGCCTTTAGCAACATCTACTAAATTTTTAGCTTCTTGATAATAATAATTATCAGTCGTAGTTACGTAATAACTACTTTTTGAATATCCTATTTCAGCTGATAATAAACGTAATGCAAGTTGTTTTACTACATGACTAGCATCGCTATTTAAAACATAAGCAATAGCTGTATTTGTAGCTAATTCACAAGATACTTGTGCACCTCCATGGTTTAAATCATTCATATGGTAACCAAAGTCTACACAATATCCTTCTCCTGCTCCACTAATACTAACACCGAAAGTATAGTCTGTATAAAATTTACCATTATTGTATACAATATCTCTATACTCTCTAGCAGAACCAAAATTACTTACGTATGCTGTTGCTGTTGTAGCAAAAACATTGGTTGGTATTAGAACAACCCCTAAAATTGTAATTAATAAGTATTTTATTTTATTTTTTATCATAATACTCTACTCCTTTTCTTTTTTAGAAGAATCACAGTAGTAGCAACCCCCGCTATGACAACAATTCCACTTATTGTAATAATAGTGAATTTATTGTTTTTAAAAAATTCTTTTAAATCAAATCCCTTTTTATTTTCTTTTTCTTGTTCTTCTTGCTTTTTAATTTGATATTCTTGAACTTGTTTTGTAAATTCGTTTACAGATATATTTTCAGAGGAAATATATTCTTGGCAATAATAGAAACCAGAGTTATCTTTACATGCAACAGATTCTGAATAAGCGTTATATATTGGTGTAGTTATAGTAAACTTCCGAAAAAGTTCTCCTACACAGGAATATTTATTTGAATGAATTTCAATTGTATAAGTTACTAGAGATAAAGCATCTTTAACTTGAAATGTTGCTTCACCTTCATTAGTATCTCTATAATAAAATGTTTTTACGTCACTATTTTTATTATTACTTACAACCACATAAATATCATCGGTAATATTCATTATATTAATATTGAATCCCTTGATGTAGCTATCTACCTCAGGTATAGAACCATCTTCATTTCTATTATCAATATCAAATGTTTTCCCGTTATAAATTTCGACTGCTTCATAAGTTGCATTTACATTCGCAACTATATTATTAATTTCTACTTGCTCTTCGTAATTACAAGCACTTTCAGCAAATACTAATTTTGGAGTTAACAATACAATTGCTAGCAAAAACAATTTTGATTTTTTCATCTAATCCACCCAACCTAAATAATCTGCCATGATTATAGCATAATGTAAAAAAAAACACAAGTGTAAATTACACATATTGTAAACGTTTGTAAATGAAAAATGAATGTTTTACATATATTGTTTTTTACATGAAAAAATCTCGAATAAATCGAGATTATTTACAGCAATTTGGTCCATATATTTCGCTTGATTCGTCTTCTTCTGAATAGCTATAGCATGGTTGATAAGTATGTCTATAAACATGATGATTTATAGTTTTAGTATGACATGGAATTATATGTGGTACTTCATAGTTTATTACTCTATGACAACATCTAACTTGTGGACATTCATAAACTGGTGGGCACATCATAGTTTGAGGACATGAACAACCTCCCATTGGCATACAATAATCCATTCCCATACCCATATTCATATTCATTCCCACACTCATATCAGTTGCTTCAGGAAAAGCTGTTGTATCTTGACAACGATTATTTTTCATTAATACCATTTCCTTTCTAGTTTATTTTATGCCATAAAAAAAATGGTGTTTATGACAAATCACCATATATAATTAATTCTAAATTTTAAATATTTTTTACATTTTTTGATAATTAGCATCTTTAGAAAGTCCTGGCATAGTTAAAATATTACCAAAATATATCGTTATAAAACCTGCTCCACTAAATAATTTAATATCTTTTACCATCATAGTAAAATCTTTAGGATAACCTAATATTTTAGCATTATCTGTAATTGAGTATTGAGTTTTAGCAATACATATTGGTAAATCCCTAAACTTACTTTTTTCAAGTCTATGCATTTTTTCTAGAGCTTCTTTAGAAAATTTAATTTCTTTAGTTCCAAAGTTTATTTTGCAGAATTTATTAATTTTTTCTTCTAACTTATCACAAACATCATAAGCATATTGGAGCTTTGTAGATTCATTTGCTGATATTTCAATAACTTTTTTGGCTACATCTAATGAACCTTCACTTCCAACTAAATATCCTGTTGAAATACTAAATAAAATATTTTTCTTTAAAACAAAATCTTTAATATAATTTATATCTATATCCAAATCAGTTTCATGTTTATTTAAAACAACTAATAAGTTATTCGTAAATTTTTGCATATTAGATATATGATATTCTAAATTTTCTATTCCTTCTTTTAAATTACCATTACCATTGTGTTTCAAGCTTTGGATAGTAGTATTAATAACTACTACATCAGGAATTAAGTTTTTATTTGTTCTTGCAACTATATCAAAGAATTTTAAAGCTCCCATATCACTGCCAAAACCAGCTTCTACAATAGTATAGTCATAGTTATTTAACGCATAATTAGTAGAAATTATACTATTTGTTCCATGAGCAATATTAGCAAAAGGTCCTCCATGAATAAGTGCTAAATTATTTTCAAGAGTTTTTACTATATTAGGTTTTAAGGCATCTTTTAAAAGAATATATAAAGCATTTATACAATTCAAATCACGAGCAAAAACCTCTTCTTTATTAAATGTATAACCAACTAAAATATTACCTAATCTTGTTTTTAAATCTATTTCATCTTTAGCAAGACAAAGAATAGCCATCATTTCTGATGCTGTAGTAATATTAAAATGAACATCTGTATCATTTATTCTTATATTTCTTAAACTTCTATCATTTAAATCCATACATCTTTCATGAGTTATATTATTCTTATCAATATTTAATTCATTTCCTTGGAAGATATGATTATCTATTATGGCTGATAATAAGTTATTAGCTGTAGTTAAAGCATGTATATCACCAGTAAAATGCAAATTTATTTCCATCTCTGGTAAAACTTTTGCACATCCCCCACCAGTTGCTCCTCCTTTTGTTCCAAAAACAGGTCCTAATGATGGTTCTCTAAGAGCGACAATTGAGGAATTTCCCATTTTATTTAAAGCATCATTTAAACTTATAGCAAGAGTAGTTTTTCCCTCACCATATTTTGTTGGGGAAGTTGATGTTACTAATATGAGTTTTCCTCTTTTTTCTTTTGTCGTAATATTTTCTATTTTGGCAATTTCATCACCATAAAACCTTAAATTCTTTTCTTGATATCCTTTATTTATTAATATCTCTCTTAACGTTATTGCTTTAATCTCCTCCATCTATTTTCTATTTTATTTAAAATGGCATTTTCATATTACCTGATGATACCATTTTCATCATTTTTTTCATTTCTTCAAATTGTTTAAGTAATCTATTTACCTCTTCAACACTTCTTCCACTACCTTTAGCTATTCTTTGCTTTCTTGAGGCTTTTAAAATATCAGGATGACGTCTTTCATAAGGTGTCATTGATAATATTATAGCTTCTACATGAGCCATGTCTTTGGGATCAATATTTATATCATTTATGCCCATTTTTCTAGCTCCTGGTAACATTTTTAATATATTTTCTAATGGACCAAGTTTTTTTATTTGTTTAAATGTTGTCAAAAAATCTTCTAAATCAAATGTTCCTTTTTTCATTTTTTTTGCTGTATCTAATGCTTCATCCTCGCTTATGATACCTTCTACTTTATCTGCTATTGATAAAATATCTCCCATATCTAAAATTCGATTGGCCATTCTCTCTGGATAGAATTCAGATAATCCATCTAATTTTTCTGAGTCTCCTACAAACTTAATTGGAATATTTGTCAAATGTCTTACTGATAAGGCAACACCACCTTTAGTACTTCCATCTAATTTAGTTAAAATTGTTCCAGTAATATTTAAAGCATCATTAAATCCGTTTATAACATTGATCGCATCTTGTCCCATCATAGCATCAATTACTAAAATTGTTTCATGAGGATTAATAGTATTAGTTATATCTTTTAATTCTTGCATTAATGTCTCGTCTATTTGTAAACGTCCTGCTGTATCAACAATAATATAATCATTTTTATTTTCTTTGGCATATTCTAAAGCATTTGTTACTATTGTAACGGGATTTTTAATACCTTCTGTATATACTTCAATATTAAGACTTTTACCAATTGTTTGTAATTGATCTATTGCTGCTGGACGATAAATGTCACATGCTACTAAAATAGGTTTTTTAGCATGTTTTTTTCGCAATAAATTGGCAAGTTTTCCAGCAGTAGTTGTTTTCCCACTTCCCTGTAATCCAACTAGCATTAAAATAGTAGGATTTTTACTTGTTTCTAAGGATACATAATCTCCACCTAAAAGGTTAATTAGTTCATCTTTAACTAATTTTATAAACAATTCATCTGGTTTTAAACTTTTTTGAACTTCCATTCCTAACGCTTTTTCTTTAATATTAGCTATGAATTCTTTTACAACAACATAGTTAACATCCGCTTCTAAAAGCGCCATTCTTATTTCTCTTAATGCATCTGATATGTTTTCTTCAGTTATTTTTCCTAATCCACGAATATTTTTTATAGCATTTGTTAATCTGTCTCCCATGTATTCAAACATAATTGTCATCACCCAATTTCTATTATAGCAAAAAAAATAAAGAATTTCTTAAAAATTTCTTTATTTTTATAGTTAAATGGCTAAAACTAAACGATACGAAACACCAGCATGTGTACCACCAGTACGAGGTCCAAACACAAACGCTCCTGATGTGACACCATCGTTCCAATGCCCACCACGGCCGAACCACGAACCAGCTGAGTCAACAAAATAGGCGTAGTCATAATACCAACTTGATTTATATCTAGAAGAATTATCTGGATCTTTTATATTTTGGAATGGCCCAAATTCACTTGTTCCATCTCCCAAGATTCGATATTTATAATCACTATAATTTTCTGTATTTCCATATACATCATAATATTTACTATTTATATTTGTATCTGTTATTCCTGCACTTCCGCTTGTTATTGAGCTTCTTACTCCCATTACATATTCATATGCCCCACCACTCATATCATAGATTCCACTATAATTTCCTGTGGTACTTGCTACTACACTACTTGGATTTAAATAATTGATTGTATATGTTCCATCTACTCCTAAGTTCGTACCTTCATTTCGATTTCCTTCTATACTAGTTCCATTATTATATCCAAGTGTTGGTTCTTCTACTCCTGCATATCCTGTTATATAAGCATTATTATTGTTTATTCTTACACTTTCACTACTTCCATAACGACTATGTTGTAAATAAGTAACAGCTCCCCATTCTGTATTCTTCATCATATGACTATCTAATTCTCTTTTGTAATTGTAACTTGCATTAAACGCATTTCCTACACTTATATTTCTCCAACTAT
>CAOKUH010000051.1 GCA_948472605.1 uncultured Mycoplasmatota bacterium | reverse complement strand
ACTAGACTAATTTAGTCGACAAAAAAATCAATCATATTTCAGATTGATTTAATCATTAACGTCACTTGGTGCGACGATTTTACCTTTTGGAGCAAGTGAGCGGGATCGAACCGCCATCTCAACCTTGGCAAGGTTTAACTCTAGTCATTTGCATTGGTTTAATAGTAATACATTTTTTTATTAATTTCAATTATTTTTTCTAGTAATTACAATAAAAAATACTCTAATATTTAAAAATAGTAAATTATATTAAATTCGTTTTTATTTTTCTAAAATTTCAAAAAATGCCATATAAATTTGTTAATTTGGTACACGATTGGTACACGCAAATGAAGTGTTTTATTTTGGGATAAAAAAGGATAACTACTTCTTGTTAATAGTTATCTCTATATTATGTACTTTACATATTAATTTTAATGTTTCTGCATAGTATCTACACTTACCAGCTTCATAATCTTGTATAGTTCTTTTTTTCTTATTAATTGTTTTTGCGAATTCTTCTTGAGTAAGTCCAGTCCATTCACGAATAATACGGATAACATCTTTAGGTTCATAATCATTGAAATTTAATTTCATATCTACACTCCTTTGTAAATATCGTAAATTATCGACTTTAAACTCGTTGACAATTATATCATTTAAGTGGTAAAATTAGTTGAAAAAGCACGTTATTAACGTGCCATAAGGTTGCGCTTGTAGATATGGAGGTGATTGATTGTGAATACAGATTTTGATATTAATTTAGTTTTAGATGAACTAAGGAAAAGAAATAAGATTTTTCGTAATGAAGATGATTTAAAGCAAAAGTTACGTGATGTTATTCGAGATATGTATGAAAATACAAGAATAGAAACTGAATATCGTTCTCCTTTTGATGTTAGAAAGAGTATTGATATTGTAGTAATTAGAGATAATGAGTACTATCCTATTGAATTAAAGTATAAGAAACTTGCTTTTAAAGGAATAGTAGATAATATTGAATATAATTTATCTACTGATAATGCTCAAAATGAAAATTGTTATTCTGCTTTAAAAGATGTTGAAAGAATTGAAAAATTTAGAGATAACGAGCCACTATTTAAAAAAGGTTATACAATATTCTTAACAAACGATTTATCTTATTTGAATGTACCGAGAGAAAATGCAGAGTATAAAGAGTTTTCTATTCACGAAAACGTAGTAAAAACTGGTACTTTAAATTGGAATAGAGAAACACCTAAAAAAGGTTATGAAGAACCTATAACATTAAAAGGATCTTATACTATGAATTGGAAAGAATTTAGTAAAATAAATGATGAAAAAGCAGGTACTTTTATGTATCTAGTAAATGAAATAGATAAGTAACTGGTTTTTGGCTAGTTTTCTTATCTATTTTTCATTATAATTATTAATAATTTAAAGGAGTGAGATATAAATATGGGATATATAGGGAAAGATGGGAAAGTATATGATACTTGGGGGCAACGAAGTGAGGCAGACGCAAGGTATGACCAACATCAAGAGCAAAAAAGTTTATTAGAAGAACAAAATCGGTTAATAGCACAACAAAATCAAATTAACGAAAAAAATAGATTAAATGAAATGATAGCTCAATATAAGCAAATGGAACACGAAGAAGAAATGCGAATTTTAAATTTGTGTGATGATGTTGGGATTACTAAAGAGGCTATTGATAGTTTTAGAGATTACTTATTTACACCACCTAAAGAGTTACAGAAACTTAAAGAAGATATTGATTTAAAATATTATAATCTTGATGAACAAATACAAGATGCAAAAATTTATTTATCTAAAGATGATGAATTGATTATTAATCGTTATTATGAAGTGTTTCCACGAATAAACAAGTTAAAAAAAATACTATCTTCTGAACGAGAAGAAGAAATAAGAGAACAATTTTTAGATTGGATTGATAACCCCGAAGAATATACTAAAGAACTTACCAAAGTTGATGCTTATGATACTTCAATAAACCTAAAAAAAGCAGAAAAAACAAAAATGGTAAATATAATTATTGTTATAGTTAGTATAGTATTATTAATTCTTATTTTAACAAATTATAACGATGCTCTTTTTGGTATACAACTTATATTAGGTATGTCATTACCACTTGTGATAATTTATTTTATGTATAAAATGTTTAAAGATGATGAAATCCCGAAATTACAAAAGAAACTTGAAGATAAATTTACAGATATGAAATATGTAGAAACTTTAAAACTAAATAAAATCAAACCAAAAGAAGTTTTAAAAAATCATATAGAAGAAATGGAAAAAGAATTAAATTGTTTTTTAAACAAGGAAAATGAATTTTATAACGATATATATACTAAGTGGAACGATTTTATAGAATTTAGAAAAAATCACTACAATAGTAAAGTGGAGAAGCTATTAATAGATGTTGGAATAAAAGAAACTGTATTAAATATAGGTTTAGAATATCCAAAAATAAATGTTAATAATAAGATAAAAGATGGCAGTGTTGAAGATTATATTGCATATTTTGATGAAGTTCAAAATTAAATATAAATTACTAGTTATAGGCTAGTTTTCTTTCCTGTTCTTCATTATAATAATATTTAAAGGAGGAAACTATGAAATGAATAAAAAAACGGATATTTCTAGTAGTAAATTTACTGAAATTATTTCAACTATTGATGATAAAAAATGTAAATATCCTATTACTAAAATTAAAGATTTACCAAGAAAATTTGATTATGAAACTGATAACACTTTAATTGAAGCTTATATATTTGGTATTGATATGTTAGTTCATGAAAGAGGTATAGTTTATTTAACTTTAAAACTAAGTGATATGACTGATAGCATTATTGCTAGATTAGTAATTCCAAATAATTCTTTAGAGGAAACTTTAGAAAAAATAAAAATAGGTTCTTCGTGGAGGTTTTATGGAGAGTGTTTTAATAAAAAATATGATGGTATGGGTATTATAAAAATGGAACAAATACCTAGAATTAATGAAAGTTTAATCGATAAAGAACAAGAAAAATATTTTTTCTTTGAAACACTTGATATAGAAAGTGTTAAGGAAAGAAAACAAGAAATTTTAAGTAAGGGGTGTTTGTAATCGTGGCAACAATAAATAAGATAGATGAAATCAAAATTAATGATAAATTCTCAAAATCATATGATTTAGGTTATAAAAATTTAGATGCTCTAATAGGTGGTCTAAAAGATGGAAATATAATAACAGTAGGCTCTAGACCAGGAATGGGAAAAACTACATTTTTAAATAATATAGTAATTAATTTGTTAAAAAAATATAATTTACCTATTTTATATTTAAGTTTAGAAACAAGTAAAGAGATAGCAGCATTAAAATTTGCTGGAATATGTACAGAACAAGATTTAGTAAAAATTTGGAATAATAAAGATTATTCAGAAATAAGTATGAATGAATTTATTTCTAAAAAATATAATCTTTATATTTCAGATGATTGTTTTAATATTTTAGAATTAGAACAATTATTAGAAGAAAATAGGGATATTAAATTTATAGTTATTGATTACATACAACTTATGAAAAACGAAAAACCTTTTACTTCTGTAACTGATTTATCTAATGATATTTTAGATAGATTACGTTATCTTACTACAAAATATAAAACAATTATCTTTATATCATCGCAGTTATCAAGAAATGTTGAATATAGAGAAAATAAAAGACCATTACTTGTAGATTTAAAAAATACTGGTAATTTAGAATGTAATTCAGATGTTGTTATTTTATTATATCGTGATTATGATAATAAGAATATAACTGAGATTAGTGTATCTAAAAATCGGTTTTGTAGTGTTGGTATAACATATTTAGAATATGATAAAGAAAAATCTACATTTATTGAATACTAATTAAAATATAAAGAATTGCATATCACGGGCGTTTCGCAGTGAATATTAAATTGTTACATTTTGTACATATCTTCGATATGTAACCACTTCGGGTGGTTATTAATGTTTAGAATTCAAGAGGCGGTATTCAAATGAGAAATTATAAAAATTTTATTTGTTATATTTTAGATATAAAAGAAAATACTTTAGATAATGTACTTACTAAATCTAAGTATCATACGTTTAAAGTACCTAAAAGAAGTGGTGGTTATAGAAAAATCTCTGCTCCAGATGATAGATTAAAATGGGTACAAGAAAAATTAAATAATTACATTACAAAAAAATATGAATTTTTAGAGTGTCAGTATGGTTTTGTTAAAGGTAAAAGTATAGTTGATAATGCTAAAGTGCATAACAAAGCTAAGTACATTTTAAATATTGATTTAAAAGATTTCTTTCCATCTATACACTTTGGAAGAGTTAGAGGAATATTTATGAGTGAACCGTTTAATTTACCAAATTATGTTGCAACAACACTTTCAAAAATTGCTTGTTATCATAATGAATTACCACAAGGATCTCCTTGTTCTCCTACAATATCGAATATTGTTTGTTATTCATTAGATAAACAGTTATTAAATTTAAGTGAAAAATATGATTTTAATTATACTAGATATGCTGACGATATCACTTTGTCTAGTAATAGACCATTTCCAAAAGAAATAGTTACGAGAACGCAAGATAATTATGTGATTATAGGAAATAGATTAAGAAGTATTATTGAAAAACAAGGCTTTACTATTAATGAAAAGAAAACTAATTATAGTTGGAATAATGAAAGAAAAGAAGTAACTGGTTTAATTGTAAATGAAAAAGTTAATATTAAAAAAGTTTATTTAAAACAGCTTAGAGCATTACTTAATAGATGTGAAAAAGATGGTCTTTATAGCATAGCATTATACTACTTTAAAAAAGAAAAAGATTATAATTGTAGTAGTAATAAAAGAGATAATCTAATTTTAGAAATAAGGAAAGTTATTGAGGGTAGATTAAATTTTATTGCTATGGTACGTGGTAATGAAGATTTAGTTTATCAAAAATATTTAAAACAATATTTAGATATACTCCATCAAGAAAATATCTACTCTGTAAATATAAAAAAGAAAATATTTGACGATGGTTTTTATGATGATGTTTATGATGAAGAGTATTATTAGGAAGTGATTTAAAAATGTGAGATTATTCCCAAAAAATAATATATTAAAAGAAAAAATTTAATTATAATTGATTTACAATGAGTAAAATTAAGGAGTGTAATATGAATAAATTAAAAAAGAAGTTAAAGAAATAATAGAAAATGTTGATATAATTGATGATGAGGGGCAAATACATATGAAACGGGATAATGGTAGAACTTTAGCATTATTGGTTGGTATCGATGAATTTCATATATTAAGTGATTAAAAGGAAGGAAATTAAAATGAAGCTAAAAGAAATATTAGATGATAAATTATTCGAATTATATAATAACAATATACCACAAGAGATAAAAACAAGAATAGAAGAAGAATTAGATATAATTATAGATGAAAAAATAGAATATCAGTATTTAATTGCATATGAAATAGCAAAAAAAGTGAAATCTGATAATAGGATTATGATAGATAGAATATGTGGTTCATCTTATATTGCATACTTACTGGGAATTACTTTTGTAAATCCAATTGAATATTGTATAGTTTATGAAAAAGGATTTAAACCAATAACATTTGATTTAGAATTTGCAGAAGATTATTTTAAAACTATTTTTGAATATACAAAAGAAGTATGTAAGAAATATAGTATAACTATTAATAATGAAGAAGATTTAAAGGGTCATAATTTATATTTAAATACATACGAATTATGTTCTGTATTAGAAAATTTAGAAACAAGAACAGGTAAGCATAGACAAGATATAGATTTAAAAGATGAAGAACTTTACAAGTATCTAATCGATGAAAATACAACTATATTTGATGAAAGTGAAATGAAAATAGCTACAAGTTTATTTAATCAAGAGTTTATAATCAATAATGTTAATTGTGTTGCTAGTGTTATTTCTTTAGAAAGAAGCACAATTACTGATAAATTAGATATAGTAAATTCTATGATATATTATCCAGTATATAGAGAAGCAATTTATAGTTTTTTAATAATGGCAGGATTAGAGAAAAAATTAGCTTATGAAATAATGAACTTTATTGCTAAAGGAAAACATAGAATTAAGAATTATAAAGAAACTTGGGAAAAATACATCTTTATTATGAAAGAGCATGGAATAGAAGATGAGTACATAAATTGTTGTTCTAAAATACAATATTTGTTTTCTAAAGCCTACTCGATTAACAGAGCAATAATATATGTATGGTTAACTTATTACAAAATGAATTATTTAAAAGTATATGAAGATGTGATTTAAAATGAATTTAAAAACAGGTTATGAAAATTTAGATAATACTATCGGTAGTTTAGAAAAAGGAAAGTTATAAGCTATTGCAAGTCGTCCAGGTGTTGGAAAAAGTACATTTGCTATAAATATAATAAATAATATTGCTAAACAAACAAATGATAAGATATTATATTTTAATTTAGAAACAAGCAAAGAACGTTTAAAAGAGAGAATAGCAACGGATAAAGTTGAAATTATAGATACACCAACGATAACTATTGAAGAAATTAAAAGTAAATGTGAAGAAGTCGCAAAAAATGGTTTATCGTTGGTAGTAATAGATTATATTCAACTTATACACCCAACTACTTTTAACGTTCTTGTATTGGATGATTTAAAACATTCAACAGAAATTTTAAAAGAAGTAGCAACAAATTTAAATGTTCCTATAATAATATTATCCCAATTAACTAAACAACAAGCGAAAACATTAGAAGATGATAGTATTACTAGTTTTGATTATCAAGATAATTCTCCATTATTACAACATACAGATAAAATTATATTCTTATATAGAGAAAGTTATTATAACCCTAAAGAAAAATTAACTACTACTGAAGATAACAACTATTTTAAAGATGTAATAGTATTAGATAAAAATATTGTAATTGCCGTTATTCCGTAATATAAGGAAGTGATTAAGTATGGAATTTACACCTATGATTATATTAGCTCAAAAAGGAAGTAAGATTTATCCTAATACTAACCTACCTATTACATTGTGGATAAAATATGATGGTAAAAAGAAAATAATTTATATGCAGAACAACTATAATAAATATACTACAGGAAATGATTTAATTCCTATTAGTGTTGATAAAGAAAATCCACAATTACTAGAAGAAGTAGAATTAAATGTTAAAGAAAAAGATTTAAAAAAAGTATTAAACTTCATTAGAGAAAAATATCAAATTTTAATTGATACTATTAATGGTATAGATATTGATTACTCTATTATGGAACACACACATATAAATAAATTTAAACCAACTGTAATTGATGGTTTCTTTGTAAATGGAATTAGTACTAGAGATTATCAAAGTCTTCCAGTAGATTTGTATTTATATTGTGATGTTAATGAGTATGATGATGAAAGAGATTTATATACTTTACTTATGCAAAATACTCATAGAAGTAATAGAAGATTTGAAGATTATGTTACTGTAAGTATTGATAAAGAAAATCCACAATTAGTATATGATGTTAAACTTGGGATACCTAAAGAAGAATTTAAGAGAGTTCAAGATTTTATTAAAAGACATTATGATTTTTTAAAAGAATATACAGAAAGAGATGATATGGATATTGGAGATATTCATAGGTATTTAAGTAGTTGTGAAACAGAACCTTGGTTAATTGATAGTATTAATGGTTACAGTATTTATCTTTATGTAGGAGATTATGAAAGTTATCCACATTTCCATTTTGTTGATGTAGAAACAAAAGGTAAGAAATTTAATGCTTGTATTAAAATTGATAAAGCAGAATATCTTAATCATTCTCTTAATAAAAATAGTAAATTGAATAAACAGCAAACAGAAGATTTACAAAAGCTATTAGAAAGACCTTTTAGAAGTAAAAAATTTGATGGTACTAATTATGAGTTTATAAAGGATATGTGGAATATGAATTATGATACTAAAGTTGATGAAAATTTAACAGTACCAAATTATACGTGTTTAAAATAATAATGTATGGGGAAGTGATTATAAGTGGGTAAAAAAGAAGCATTTACTTATGATTTTGTTTTAAAAGATTTAAATAAAGATTATCATAGCAGTTATGGTAGAATTGGTTTTACTGATGATGGGTACGAAGTATTTATTGTTACAGATGATTATATGTTAAGTGATATACCTCACTTTCATTATAGAAAAAAAGAAAAAGGAAAAAAGATGAGTTTTCATACTTGCATAAGGTTAGATAAAGCAGAATATTATCATCATACTGGGAATGAAGATGTTTTAAGTGATACCCAAAAAGAAAACTTAATGAAGTTTTTACAAAAGCTAGGTAGAAATATAAGATATCAGAATAATTGGGAATATATGCTATTTAGTTGGAATCATGAAAATAATTATAAAATGGTTGTAGATGAAGATTTAGAAATGCCTAACTATACTAAATTAACTTCCAAAAGTGAGAGTGGTAATTAATGAAAGGTTTATATAGAAGAATAAGAGATAAAAAAATAGATAAAGGTACTTTATGGCTTTTAACATCACGTTCTGATATAATAGCAGCATATATAATATTTGCTATTACGAAATATAATACACCTTTTGATTATGATTATTGGGAAAGAAGAATACACGATTTTATTCCACATTTAATTAAGTTACGTACTACTGGAGCTTATCCATCAGTTAAAGTATTAAGAAAAGAAATGATAGAACATTGTGACTGGGATAAAGATTTACATTCAGTAGTATATAGGTGTTATAAAGATGCAGAAACAGAAAATTTAGATATTCTATATTATGATAAAGAAGTAATGTATAACTGTGTATTAATGTTCTTTGAGTGGATGATAGAGAAATTATCAAGTGGAGGGTATGTGGATAGAGATAGTTCTAACAATAAATTAAAAGAAGTAATTGAAAAATATAATAAAGAGGTTTCTTAATTATAATTAAAATTAGAAAGTGAGTGATTTATGTGGGTAAGAAACAAATAAAAAATGAAGAAATAAAAAAGAAAAAGGGAAAATGGAAGAAAATATTTTTAATCATATTATTAATTATTTTTGTGCCTGTAATATTATTCTTTGGTTATAGATTTATTAATAATAAATTAGAAGATATAAATACTAAGAAAATGAGTAATACTATTAATGAAATTTCTAAGGATAGAATAGATTATGTATTTATAGAAATCAATCCATCTTTTGTATTAACTATAAAAGGAAATAAAGTAAATGATATTGCTTGTTTAAATGATGACTGTGTAAGTATTTATAATGATATTGATGTTAAAGGAAAAAATATTGGCGATAGTATAGATAGTCTTTATAATCTAGCAAAAGAAAAAGGCTTTGATACTTCTAACGGTGTAAGAGTAAAAACTACTATTGAAATTGATATAAAGGATAAAGATTATATTACGATAGAATTTATTAATGAAACTACTAAAAATGAGTTATTAACTAATGTTAAAAATAACTCAGAAATAAAAAATAATAATAATGATGATTATTATACTAAGTTATGGGAAGAATTAAAGAAAGACAAAGATTACGATAAGGTATATACTTGTAAAATGGATAATAATGAGTTAAAGTGCTATATTACTTTACAAACTGGTATTAATACGGATAGTGATTATAATGTAGAGGATGATACGGGATTTAATTTTTTACAATCTATATTAACTGATAGTACAAATAAAATTTTTAATACTTTAAAAAAATTTAATTTTAATGTAAAAAATAATAAGGTTATTATAAATGGAATTGAATTTAAATATGTTCCATTATTTACATTAAACGGTACACCATATAAAAATGTGTTAACTGCTAATATAATTGAAAGTTTAGATAATGATATATGCGACCAAGGATATGCTGAATATAAAGATGGAAAATGTCAAGTAGATGGTGGAATGTACTTAATTCCTCTTAATGAAGTTAATCTTATATATCCTAATTCTATAACAGATAATATGATTATTAGTAAATTGGGTATCGCTGAAAGTATTATAAAAAATTATGAAACGAGTAACGTGTTTAAAAAAAGCGAAAGGGAATGGAATGAACGAGTTGAAAGGTGTTTACCTAAAGTAAAAGCAGCAGGCTATAATTATAAAAATAATATGTTTCCTTGTTGTGATGGTACAAATGAAGAACAAGGTTGTTATTCTTGTTCGGGTAAAGAGAGTAGTGCTAATTATTGCCATATAGAGCATAACCCAAGCGATGTTTATACTATTATAGATGGCAAAGAAGTGCTTTTTCCCAAAGGAGATTACGAATCATGTACTAATTTAATTAATATTTTTGATGAATTGAAATGCAACTAATTAAAAATTTTATGTTTTTGTATGTTAATGAACACAATAATAAAGTGTTCTTTTTTCTTTTTATGGCGGGACTTTGTTATAAAT
>CAOKUH010000050.1 GCA_948472605.1 uncultured Mycoplasmatota bacterium | reverse complement strand
TAAAATATTACCAAAAGAAACAGAGTTATCATGGGATGTATCAGAAGAACAAAATAGAAGTGTTATGAGTTATTTGGTACAAAATGAAGAAGAAACATATATATTATATATTCAAGCAAATGATGGGATATTAGCTAATGAAGATTGTTCAAATTTATTTTTGAATTTCATAAACTTAAAAACCATTGAAGGATTAGAGTATTTTGATACTCGTAATGTTTTAAATATGAATAGTATGTTTGCTGATTGTCATCAATTAATTAATATTGATTTAAGTACATTTGATACTCACAGAGTAACCGATTTAATTGCTTTATTTGCCAATTGTATGAATTTAACAAACTTAGATTTAAGCAATTTTGATACAAGTAATGTAACAGATATGGCAGCTATGTTTTTAAACTGTTTAAATTTAGAAAATCTAAATATAAGCAATTTCGATACAAAAAATGTAACTAGTATGAATGAGATGTTTTATGGTTGCATTAAACTAAAAGCCATAGATTTAAAAGGATTTGACACATCAAAAGTAACAACCATGAGGGGTATGTTTAGTAATTGTCGTAATCTAACTAATTTAGATGTAAGTAATTTTAATACCAATAATGTAGTCGATATGTCTAATATGTTTAGAGATTGTGAAAATCTTACAAATTTAGATTTAAGCCACTTTGATACGAATAATGTCACAGATATGCCATTTATGTTTTCGGAATGCATCAATCTAATTAATTTAGACATTAGTAATTTTGATATAAATAAAGTTACAAATATAATAGATATGTTTTGGAATACGTCTTCAAACGTAACAATATATGTTAAAGATGAAACAATAAAAAATTGGGTATTATCAAAAGATAATCGACATCCTGAGTCTTGGACGTTAGAAAATATAGTTATCAAATCTTAAGGTGTTATTTAAAATAGCACCTTTTATCTTGTTATGTGCTATAATACTAATAGGTGAAGTAAAATGGATAAAATTAAAACTAATTCAAAAGAAATAAAACCAGGGGATACTTTTATTGCTATACGTAATGTTTCACGTGATGGGCATAACTATATTGAAGATGCAATAAATAAAGGCGCTACAAAAATAATATGTGAAGAGGGAGATTATCCTGTAGAAACTATGATTGTACCAGACACGAGAGAATATTTAAATAATTATTTATATACAAATTTCTATCCTCAAATTAAAGATATGAAACTAATTGGGGTAACGGGAACAAATGGAAAAACAACAATATGTTTTTTAGTTTATCAAATGCTAAAAAAACTAGGGATGAATCCTGCCTATATTGGAACAATCGGTTTTTATTATAAAGATACAAAAAAAGAATTAAACAATACTACTCCTGATACAGATTTATTATATGAAATGCTATTAGAAGCTAAAAATAATGGCTGTGATGCTATTGTTATGGAAGTAAGTAGTCATTCTCTTTCTAAAAATAGAATCTATGGTTTAGAATTTGATAGTGTTGCTTTTACAAACTTAACTCAAGATCACTTAGATTATCATGAAACTATGGAAAACTATTGTAATGCTAAAAAAATCTTATTTACAAGAACAAGAGGAGAAAAAATAGCTATTATAAATGCCGATGATTCCTATTCAAATAACTTTGTCCTAGAAAAAAATCAAAATATTACAATTAGTAGTAAAAATGGTGATTGTTTAATTAAAAATATCGTTTTGTCTCATATAGATACTAATATAATTTTTGAATATCAAAATAAAGAATATAATGTTACTACTAAAATGATAGGAAGATATAATGTCTATAATTATTTAACGTCTTTATTACTTGTTCATAAATTAGGTTTTAGCATTGAGGAAATTTTAAATATTTCTGAATATTTAAATGCTCCAAATGGCAGAATGGAAAAAATAGATTATAAAACAAATAGTATTTTTATTGACTATGCCCATACTCCAGATGCTGTAGTAAATGTTTTAAAAAATGCTTTAGAATATAAAAAAGGTAAAGTAATAACAATAATTGGTTGTGGAGGAGATCGTGATAGAACCAAAAGACCAATTATGGGTAATGCTGCAATTAAAAACTCTGATTATGTAATTTTTACAAATGATAATCCCAGAACAGAAGATGAAACTCAAATTATGAATGATATATTAGCTGGTTTAGATAAAGATAACTATGAGGTTATTTATAATCGACGTGATGCTATTATAAAAGGAATTAGTATGTTAGAAAATAATGATATCTTAATGATTTTAGGTAAAGGTCATGAAGACTATCAAATTATAGGAAAAGAAAAACATCATTTTAGCGATAAAGAAGTTGTTTTAGAAACAATAAAATAAATCCTTCAAGGGATTTTATTTTTGGAGGAATATAATATGAAATACCAAATTATAAATGCTGCTATTTCTTTAAATGGAAACAATATATTAGATGAAATTAATTTTTTAATTACTGAAAATAGTCATATTGGCTTAGTAGGAAAAAATGGAGCAGGTAAAACCACTTTATTAAAATCTTTAATTAATAATGAATTATTAGAAGAGGGTATAGAAGATGAACCTTTTAAAATAATTAAAATTGGGAACTTCTCTATTGGTTATTTAGAACAAATAACTTTTAATGATGAGACCAGAAACTTAAAAGAAGAAATAGAATTATCTTATAAAGAAATAATTGATGTCTCTTTAAAATTAGATAAATTGGTAGTTCAAATGGAAAATGATACATCAGAAAAAACTATTAAATTATATACAGAATTGCTTGATAAATTTGAAAAACTTGGAGGATATACTTATCAAAAAGAATATGAAACAATGTTAAAAAAATTTGGCTTTACTAAAGAAGATAAAAATAAAAAAATAGGTGATTTTTCTGGAGGAGAAAGAACTAAAATTGCTTTTTTAAAATTATTATTATCTAAACCTGACATTTTATTTTTAGATGAACCAACAAATCATTTAGATATTGAAGCCATAATTTGGTTAGAAAATTATTTAAAAAATTATAAAAAAGCCTTTGTCGTAGTTTCCCATGATAGAATGTTTTTAAATAATATTGTAAATACTATTTATGATATTTCTTATAAAAGAGTTACTAAATATGTTGGTAATTATGAATCTTTTGAGCGTCAAAGAAAAGAAAACTATGAAAAAAACCTTAAAGATTATGAAAGACAACAAAAAGAAATAGCTAGATTAAGAAGTCTTTATGAGAAATTTAGATTTAAACCATCCAAATCTTCCATGGCTTTGTCAAAACTCCATATGATAGAGCGAATGGAATTAATAGAAAAACCTAGAAGAATAGATGAAAAAACCTTTAAAATGAAATTAAACAAGATGGAAAGAAGTGGCAAAATGGTTTTAACTTGTAAAGATTTAGTTATTGGTTATAATAATTCTTTAGGAAAAATCAATTTAGAAATCAATGAAGGAAATAAAATTGGTATTATTGGAGCTAATGGAACAGGAAAATCTACTTTATTAAAAACTATTAATGGCTTAATAAAACCATTAAGTGGTTCTGTAACATATGGTTATCATGTTAATATTGGTTACTTTGATCAAAACTTAAAAATGAATGATGAAAATAATACTATTTTAGAAGAATTTAAAAGTGTTTATAAAATGATTTTAGATAGTGAAGCTAAAAGTGCTTTAGGAGCTTTTTTATTTAGTGGAGAAGATGTAAACAAAAAAGTAAGTGTCTTATCAGGAGGAGAAAAAGTCAGACTAGAACTTTGTAAGTTACTATATGCTAAACCCAATTTCTTAGTATTAGATGAACCGACAAATCATATGGATTTAATAGGAAAAAACCAATTAGAAAATATATTAGAAACTTATAAAGGAACAATTATTTTTGTTTCACATGATCGTTATTTTATAAAAAAAATTGCTTCAAGTTTGATTGTATTTGAAAATAACGAAATTAAATATTACAATTATAATTATGAAGATTACTTAGCTAAATATAAAGCTTTAGAAGAGAAAGAAAAAAAGAATACTAATTATACTAAAATTAATAAAAAAGATAACAATAATGAACTAAAAAAAGCTTTAAATAAAATAGAAAAAGAAATTACAAAACTAGAGGAAAAGAAAAAGTTGTTAAATGAAGAGCTATTTAATCCTGATAATTATAATAATTTTCAAAAATGTAGGGAATTAAAAGAAAACATTGATAAAATTTCCCTTGAATTAGAAGATTTAGAAAATGAGTGGGTTAAATTATCTGAAGAAATGTGAGAAGTAAAAAAACAGGATTTTAGTTTTCTAAATTATCCTGTTTTTTTACTTGTATTGCATCTATTTCATATCCATATATACCTGCATATCCGTTATTGGTATTATCCATCTTTTTTATCCAAGAAAGCCATTTACCATTTTTTAAATGAACTCTATAAATAGCATTTTCTATTTGAATACCATCTATAGGATTACCTAAGTTGCCAGCATAATCACATCTACCTATAACTATTGGTAACCATTTATTTTTAACTTTATCATGTACTCTATATTTAAGATTATCAATATATAAAGCGCTTATGGAATTACCTAAATTTCCTGCATATTCACTAGTGTTTATTTTTACATTAGGAAGCCAATATTTTTTTACATTATCATAAACTTGATAATTTATTGATTGTTCTTTTTTTATACCAAAATAATCATAAAAGGAATTACAACAAGATTTATTCATGCTCAATGCTTCATTTCCATACCATTTCCGTGATAAAGTATCAATATGAGTATTACCAGATTCATTAGAACATCCTCCGCATCTATAACCAATACCACCTAGATGTCCTAAGTCTTCTAAAGCTAAACAAACATTTTTAGAAGGAATTCTCATACCATCTTTATCTTTAAAATAACAATCGACAGCATAGCCTTTAGTATGAGGACCAAATCCATTTCCTCCAACATTTATATCATGAATAATACATCTAAATCCACTATATATATTACAGATCGATGCATTTAATTTAATCATAACTCTTTCTAATAAAATAATTAGATTATCATCAATTAAAATATCATGGCATTTACCACATTTACACTTAAATTCACTTACATTAAAATGGTTGGATATTTTAGTATTATCATTAAAATTATAATTTTTTAAAGCCATTTAATTCATTCCTCACTTTTCTTTAACATTTTTTTTAAAATAATATTAATGTTATGAAAAACATCATATATTCCTCCTGCAGCAATACCCGAAATAGCAATTGCTGTTTTGAAATTTCCTGTAAATAAATACTCAGTTAAAGCAATACTAATACCAATTAGCATATTTTGAATTGGTATTAAGTAATCTTCAAACCAGGGTATTTTTTTGGATATTTTTCCCGTAATCCAAGTAATTAATAAAGTTATAGTACAAAAAATTTCGGTATTATCTTCTAACATATCTTTTAAACTCCTCTCTATAATTAAAATCATAATTTAAAACTATTCTTTTTGAAAGAAACCCAAAGTTGCAATAATTTAAATGCAACCTTGGGTTTCTTGTTTATTTTAGGAACTGAATTTATGCTTAAAATGGAAAGGAGATAGAAACATGTAAAAAAATAACTAAAGAGGATTTTGGAAAGGGAATTATCAAAAAAAGAAAGAGGAAAGTAAAAAATGCAAAATGATAATTTATATTTTAAAAATAATTTTACAAAAGAAGATGAAAAAGTTAATTTAGATTTAAATAAATTAACTATAGAATGTATAAATAGTAAAAACAATAAATTCAACTTAGATAGTGAAGGTAATTTAAGTGTTAATTCAGTTACGACAAAAATACCTTTAGCCTCACCAGAGTTAACAGATTATTTATATCCAATAGGTTCTATTTATATGAATGTTACAGATGTCAATCCTGAAACAATTTATGGCGGTTCTTGGGAAAAGATAGAGAATAAATTTTTATTTGGTTCCAGTCCAAATTACCAATTAGGTAATACAGGAGGAGAAGAAAAGCATCTTTTAAATTTACAAGAACTACCAGATTTTCAACTAGATGTGAGAGATGATATTAACGGACATACAGTTGTAAATAGTGCTTATCCTCATGAAGAGGGATGGGGAGCTTTTAATCAAGCCAGTGCCAATGTAAGTGGGAGCCCATTAAGAATATTTTATAGAGGAGGAAATCAACCTCACAACAATATGCCCCCTTACTTAGTTGTAAATATTTGGAAAAGAATTGCATAGGTGAATATAATGCAAGAAATAAAAAGTCTAAGAAAAAAAAGAGAAAAACATTATTTAAATGAAGACGGAACATTTACAGTCTATGCTTATAATAACGATATTCATTACTTTAAAGATGGTAAATATGAAGAAATAGATAATACTATTTTAGAAAAAGATAATAAAATAGAAAATAAAGCTAATGATTTTAAAGCAGAATTTGCTAAAAGTAACACTGATAACTTTTTGATAAAAATAACTAAAGATAACAATGAAATCAAATTAGATATTCCTCATAAAAATATAAATAAAAAACTAGAAAATAATTCAATAATATATAACAATATTTTAGAAGATATAGATATTAAATACGATATTATAGGTAGTAAAGTTAAAGATTATATAATACTAAATAACAAAAATAACCTTACTAATTTAAAATATTTAATAAATACCAACTTAGAATTAAAGTTAAATAATAATGGTAATATTGAAGTATTAAAAGAAAAAGAAAGTATATTTAATATAAGTAAGCCTACTTTAACTGATAAACATAATGAAAATCATTTAATTAAATATAACTTAGAAAAAAATGATACTAATTATGTATTAAGCTTTGATATAGAAGACGAAGTCTTAAATAACATAGATTTATATCCATTAGTAATAGATCCATCTATTGAAACAAAAGATGATAATAGTTTATTTGATACATTTATCTTCCCCAATGATGCTAATGTAGATAGAAATAATTGTGAGATGCTAAAAATTGGCGTTGATGAAAATAATATTGTATATCGAACTTTAATAAAATTTAATTTACCTGATATTGGAACTGCTTATGATGTTATTAATGCTAAAGTTTTTTTAACTAGTTATCCAGAAAAATTTAAAATATTTATAGAAGATGGTGATGATAATGATGAAAATAACTTAATAGTGGGTTATTTAAATAAAGCTATAAACATTCATGCTATTAATACCACCTGGAGTGAAGAAACAGCAAATTGGAATAATATGAATGATAAATATGATGGAAAAATCGAAAATTACTTTATGGGTGTTAGACCATATATTAGAAAAGGTAAACCTGTATTAACTTATTCTAATTTTGACATAACAAACTTAGTGAAAAGATGGTATGCAGGTAAACCTAATAATGGAATTATGCTTAAATGGAATGATGAAGCACAAGAAGAAAACAAGCCAGAAGATTATTTCTATTCAAAAAACAATACTGCTGCTGAATTTAGTAATATAGAAAACCCTAAACCATTCTTAGTTGTAACTTATCAAAATAAAAATGGCTTAGAAAACTACATGAGTTACCAAAGCATAGAATTTGATAATGGAATATCTTATATTAATCATTTAACTGGTAATGTCACTAATATTTTTAGTATATCAAAAAATTTAGGACCAAAATTTCCAGCAGAATTAAGTTTAATATATAACACTAATGATGTTTTATTAAAGAAAAATTATGGTTGTGGTATAGGTTATAGATTTAATTATATAGAAACATTAAAAGAGGTTAATTATGATTATGTCTGTCTAGAATATGAGGATTATGATGGGACAATACACTATTTTAAAAATATTGAAGATGAAATAATAGATGAAGATGGTTTAGGTCTAACTGCTAAAAAATCTGATAATGTTTATACTATAACAGATAAAACTGGCAATAGAATGGAATTTACTTTAAAAAATCAAAATACATATTATTTAACTAAAATAATTGATACTACTAATAATTGTATTTCAATTGTTTATAGTACTGATAATAAAATAATCAGAATTATTGATGGTGATAATGAAGAAATTAATATTACTTATTTGGAAGATAAAATTATAGCTACTAGTAATTATCTTACAACAACTATAAATTTAACAAATAATAAAGTAATTTCAATAGTAAATAAATTTGGAACAACTTCATTTGTTTATAATACAAATAATATAATTTCAAAAATTACTGATACCAATGGTTTAAGTAAAAAATATGAGTATTATAATTCAATACCTTATAGATTATATAAGCTAAGTGAACTAGGGCTTAATGAACAAATTGGGAATTATTTTACTTATGTTTATGAATTTAATGTGACAAGAATTACAGATAGTAAAGGTCGTGTAAATACTTATATATTTAATGATGAAGGGAATACGATTGGTTTAAATTGTTTAGATAAAGATGGCAATTTAAATAAAGGATATGGAGTTTTAAAAGAGTATTTTAGTGCTGATAACAATAAACCAGAATTAAAAAATAAATTAAGATTAGAAACTTCGGCAATAAAATATATTAATAATTATTTTGAAGATGGAAGTTTTGAAAATGGTACATATCCCATTTCAATGTTAACAGATGAATTTGCTCATAGTGGAAAATATAGTTTAAAAGTAAATAGATTACATACTTTTTATCTTCCAAAAAACTTAGAATATGACGAATATACTTTTAGTGCTTATATTAGAACTAATAAAAAAGCTACAATTCAGGTTTACTATGATGTGGCTCCAGATGTTGAAATCAAATGGTTAAAAAAGTATGAAATATTACCGAGTGAAGATTTTGTAAGAATAAGTGTACCTCTAAATGTTAACTCAGAATATGAATCACAATTTTATCGTTTGGAATTACTTTCGAGTGATTTTGATGGTATTATATACGTTGATGATGTTCAGATTGAAAATGGCGGATTTGCCAATTATTATAATTTGATTGATAATTCTAATTTTAATAAAGATACTAAGAATTGGAGCTATACAGCAGTCAATAAAAATGGTGATGATATTACTGATGATAGTAAAGTTATTACTATGCCAAGTGGGAATACCGCATTTTGTTTACAAGCAGAGCTTGATACTTCTAAAAGTTTAAGTCAAAATTTAAATATTAGTGGCAAAGCTAACGATACATATAGCTTATCTTTTTGGTATAAAAACGAAGGAATAAAAGCTGATGACATTACTGATGCTAATATGGCAATATTAACGTTTAATTATCCATATAATGAAGAAGGACATTGTAATATACCTTGTATTTTAAAAAACAATACATCTGATTGGCAATTTTATCAAACCATATTTATAGCGGAATATGACTATGATGGAGCTTCTTTAAGTTTTATATCTCAAAATAATGTTAATAATTTTTACTTTACTAATATATCTCTAACAAAAGATATAGAATCTAATACATATAGTTATGATGATGCTGGTAACTTAATCTCATCAACTAATAAAACTAATGGAGCAAATGAATTCAAATATGATAAAAATAATCAATTAATAGGAATGTTTAGTCCTAAAGGAAGTAGTTTTACTTTTGAATATGACAATAATAACAAAACACAAGTACTACAAGGAAAATCTAAAAAAGGTATATCTAATAAAATAGAATATGACGAATTTAATAACCCAATTAAAACTAAAATTCAAAACTTGGATACCACAGATATAGATAATAAACTATTCTATATTAGATTAAAAGGAACTAATAAATACCTAATACCAAACTATGTAAATTATCGCATTGAATGTATAAAACCACTATGTAGTAATGAATGCTTTGAAATAGAAAAAAATAATGATAATAATAACTATTACTTAAAAAGTAGTGTAATACCAATGTATATAAATGAAATAGGATATTTAAGTAAAGAGAAAAATACCATTTTTGAAATAATAAATAATGATAATGGTAGTGTATCATTTAAAATAGTTGATACAGATAAAGCTTTAATAGTAAAAGATAATAGATTAGGAATAGAAGTATATAACAAAGAAGAAAATAAAGAGCAATTCTACTTTGAACCATATGAATCGCAAGAATATATTGAAACTACTGCTAAATATACTAGTGATGGTAAATTCATCAAAAGCACAACAGATGCCTTAGGACAAACAACTCTTTATGATATCGATAAGTCTACAGGTTTAACCAATAGTATTACCAATCCTAAAGGAGAAGTAACAAACTATTCTTATAATGATAAAGAACAAATAACTAAAGTAAAGAAAAATAATAAAGAAACTAACTATAGTTATAATGATAAAGATTTATTAGAAAAAATAACCTGTGAAAACAAAGAATATAGTTTTACCTATGATGAATTCTTAAATGCCAAAGAAGTTAAAATAAATAATAATACTTTAGTAACTAATGAATATGAAGAAAATAATGGTAACTTAAAATCATCAGAATATGGAAACTATACAAATGTAAGTTATACCTATGATGAACTAGATAGATTAAAAACTTTAAATAAAAATGATAGAGTATATAATCATTATTATGATAGCTTAAATAGATTAGCTAAAATAACAGAAGGAAGAGATATTTATAACTATTATTATGACTTAGCAAGTAGATTAAGTAAATATGAAATATTAAAACATGAAGATGATTTTGATTATTCTGAAAAAACATATAAAAAGAAATTTAGTATCGATTATGATTATGACTTAAATAATAATAGACATCTTGCGAAACTAAACTAGCATATTCTAAAAACAGAAAATATG
>CAOKUH010000049.1 GCA_948472605.1 uncultured Mycoplasmatota bacterium | reverse complement strand
AAATAGAGGCTTAGGGAGTTTTTACTTTCTAAAAAGTGTTTAAGTTGAGATTATAGTTTAACATAAATTTCTTTAATAAGATATTATTTTTTATTCTTCATTAATAACTTTCGTAATAGTATAATTTTTAAAATCCAAACTATTAATAAACTTAACAAAATCACTATAATTAAGTTTATTTAATTCAGAAGCTTTATCAATATCAGGATAATCATAACTATCATAATTTTCTTTAAAATCTCTTGAAATTCCGAATGGAGTAATATCATTACATAACTTTTCCATTTTTTCTTGTTTCAATTTCAATAAAAATACCTCTTCATTAAAATCTTTATTATTTTCTATTACATCTTGTACTTTGTTTATAAACGCCTCTTCATCTTCAACAAAGTTTCCTATTCGAATTATTAAAATATCATCTATATAATCGAAACCAAAACTATTGCTTGAATGAATTATTTTTTTATTAGTTAAATCTTTATAAAGCTTTGAAATATTTGAAAAATTCATTACTAAAAATAGTCCTAAATAATAAGATAACATTCTTTTATCTGCTTTTTTATACATAGAATAATCTATTTTATAACATATACTTATGTAATCTTTATGAGTAGGCATTTTAATAACTTCATAACTATTTTTTACTTTAATAGGTTCTTTAAATTTAATAATTTCAAAGTCAATATTTTTAATATGCAAATTATCATAAATTTCTTCGATTTTTTTTAACATTTCATTTTCATTTATATTACCAGCTATAAATAAAACTTCATTTTTAGGTTGATAAAAAGTTTCATAACATAATTTTACTTTTTCATATAAAAAGTTCTTAATATCTTCCATAGTACCTAAACCACTTATATATGAATATTGCAAAAATATATTTTTATTTTGATTGTATAAAACTCGTCTTCCTATTTCATCGTAACGCATTCTTATTTCTTGATAAATAGGAGGTTTCGTAATTTCTATATCTTCCTTCGTAAACGCACAATTAGATACTCCTTTTATTAAATGTTCTAAGGCAAAGTATTCATTTTCTACTGTATCAACATAATACTCTGTCATAAAGTTACTTGTTAAGGCATTGGTACTCATTTGCATAGGACCAAATAATTTACTAAAATTTCCATAGCAGTTATGTTCAAAAACTAAATGCTCGATTAAATGAGCCATTCCATCATTTAAATGATATTTTTTGCCATTAGAAATAAAATCACTGATGAACCCACCATATTTAACCATTAAACTTATTGTTACAGAATGCTTTTTATTATCTTTATATAAATAAATATTTAAACCATTTTTTAATTTTTTATGTATGATTTTATTTGACATCTTTTTCACCTTCTAAGTAATAAATTGTATCTAAAAATACTCTATCCATAAATTTTACAATGTCATTTACTTTAATTTTACTAACCATTTCATATTCTTTTGATAAGGGTAAGTAACTACCAAAATAATTATCTTTAATATCATTTAGATTAGAAAAAATAGAATCTTTTTGTCTTTTTAGATTAACGCGCATTCGATCAACTACCAGTTTTAATTTCTCTTCTAAAAAAGCACTATCTTTAAAACTTTTCATAACATCTTTTATAGCTTTTATTGTTAATTCTTTATTGTTGCGATATATTTTGGCAGTTATTATAAGAACTCCATGGTTAAGATAAGCAAATCCCCCACATGTGTAGACTAAGTTTTTTAAATTTCTTAAATAGTCGGATAGAATTGATGATGATTGGGAATTTAATAATGTAGTTATAAGACTAAGCATAATCATATCATCTTTAGTATAGTTTTTTACTTTATATGCCATCTTTACAATAGATTGACTATAATCTTTACGTTCTTCTACTATTCTAACATCTTTATTAATTTTATAAGGATTTATTTTGTAAGGAAGATATGTACAATCTTCTTTAGTATTAAATGTTTCTGCTAACAACTTTAAAAAATCATCATTAGTATTTCCTACCACAAATATTAAAGGATTTTTATCTTGTATAATACTTTTATAATATTTAAATAAATCTTTACCAGTTATATTATCAATTTCATCTTGATGTTTGAATATAGAGTTTTTAAAATATCCTAAATCATCTATAATATCATCTAATTTTAAACTACTATAGCTATCAATATTTTTTAATCTACTTTCTATATAATTCTTAAGATTTTCTTTAGCTTTATTAACTTCATCTTCATAAAAAGTATCTTTGTTAGCATATGGTTCATATATAGCTTTTTTTAAAAATCTTAAAGTATCAATATATTTATATTCTTGATCTTGTAAAACTTCTTTATCAGGTATTGTAATATGGTACGTATAAATAAAGTTATTGGCGCAATTTTGTTTACTAAAAGAAAAATCTAAAACATAGTTCTTAATTAAGGCATTAGAAAAATTCTCTTCTGTAGAGAATTCATTTGTTTTTTTAGTTAGCATTCTAACAAGTAAACTTCCAGGAATTATAAAATCATCGTCTAGGCTACTTACGAATACTAAATCAATTACTATTTTATTAAAATTATTTGTTTTTAAATTAATTACTTCTTTCATTTCTACCTCATAATTTGTAAATTTATTTTTGTAAAGTTATCATATTAAATATAAACAATAAATAAACGCCTAATTTCATACCCCATTTATATCTTTGTTGTTCATAGGTTGAAATTACTTTATCAACTAAAGTTAAACAAATACTTTCTTTATATTTAGGCATTACTTTTCCTAATGGAAACATATGAGATTCAATCATGTTTTTTTGCATATCAGTTAATTCATAATATTTGCTTGCATTTAATAATGCAAAATTAGGATGGATTGATAATTTTTTTGTTTCACTATTACCCTCTAATTGATAATTAAAATAAAAATCATGTAATAATGCTGCTCTTGTTGCATCAATGTAATTAAAATGTAAATATTTTGTTAATCTATAAACTCCACAGGCAATGCGATAAGAATGACCATATCTTGATATTCCATGATGTAGCTCATTATCTAACTCTTTAAAATTATTATTATTTATTATATCTTTAACTATTATTTCAAACTCCATTTTTTCTTTCTTTGTCAAAAAAATTCACCTCATGACTTATAAATTATAGCATAGTATATGGTTAAATACTATCCCCTAATAATATTATATGATTATATAAGCTATAAAAATTCTAATTAAATTTATATATTTTTTTAGCTATTTTATAACCTTTTAGGCTAATAAAACTTCCTACTTTTGTTGGTAAATAAGTAAGTCCAGAAAGTTTAAAATATTTTAATTTTTTATATGTATCTTTATTTACTTTTCTAATATACTCCCATAATTCTTCTCTTTTTCTTAAAGCTTCTTTATCTTTTGACATTAATAAGTATATAGATGAAATTGTCATCATCATTGATAACATTCTAAGTAAGTAATTATATAATTTTGGATAACTTTCTTTTACTTGTTCTAAATTTATAGAAGATGCCATTATTTTTGTTACTTTAATTTGTTGATCGACACGAGTTATCATTATACTTTCATTTACTGATTGGTCTTCTCTACCAATAAAGTAATGATATAAATCTAAATCTAAATAACATATACTTTTTACATATGTCAAAGGGGTATAAGCTACAATATTATCAACATAAAAAGTATGTTCTGGTAACTTTATTTTACTTTCTTTTAGAATACTAGTTTTGTAAATTAATGAATGCATAATTAAGTATTGACTTTGTTTAAAATGCCCTAGATCATTCCATGTGAATTTTTTATTTATGGGAAATACATTTTTAAAACTCATTATTTTTTGTTTATTTTCATATATGTGGTCATATATATAATTACAAATTATTAAATCCACTAAATCTTTATTTTTTTCCATTTCATTTATTTTGTCTAAAAGGGAATATAAAGATTTTTCATCTAGCCAATCATCACTATCCACTACTTTAAAATATAAGCCTGTAGAAGCTTCAAGACCTACATTAACACCACTTCCATGACCACCATTTTCTTTGTGAATAACTTTAATAATATTAGGATACTTTTTTTGATAATTATCAGCTATTTTTCCAGTGTTATCTTTACTTCCATCATTAACAATGATAATTTCAGCATCTTCTTTTAATACTAATAAAGAATTAATACACTTTTCCATGTACTCCTCAGAGTTATAGCATGGAATTGTAAAACTTATTTTTTTCATACTGCTCACCTATTTTTTTCTATTATTAGTTTACCACAAAACACTAAAATTATCTATAAACGGAAAATAGTGCTAATATTATACTTTTACTTTTTTGCTTTTTTAATTTTCTTGCTAAACATTCATAAAGATTATTTTTATTACTCTACTATCTCTCACTTCTAATATAGTCAAGTGGCGTTTTATATTTACACAACCTTCTGGATAAAATATTATAAATGCTTTTATCATTATTTTCGAACCATAATAATTGATCAATTCTGCCTAGATAATTAATTGTAAAACTAGGACTTTTTTCTAATAAATCAAACAATAAGTAGTATAATCTTGAGAAATTCAAATCTAAATTACTTTCTTTGTTTAAAGCTTCTAGACAACAACAATCTAAGTCAATCAAAACTATTCTTCCATCAGAAAAAACACTATTTTCTCGTTTTAAATCATAAGCACTTATATTACATTCAACAAATTGGTGTAAAATTAATTCTTCTAATTCTTTTACATTATATAGTAAATATTCAGTGCTCTCTTTTAGTAAATCTCTTGGCTCTTCTTCTAAAAATTCGTATTTATATGCTAATGATACACAATTATTTGGACTTTTTAAAAAATCTTCTTTTTTTATCACTGAACTATAATAAATTTCTAAAATTCTATTTGTAAAAGGACTATTTATTTCTTTTAGTTTTTTAAAAACATCATAATTCATTCTAACATCTTCCCAAGTTTTAGATAAATATTTTTTAAAATATACACCTCTATCAAGTTCATAAATATTTGAATTATTTGCTTTTATTTTTAAATTTCCAACATCTAAATTTTCCATTTCTCCTTTATGATTCATATATACTTCCATTTTTTTACTCCCTATATTTTTAACTTATGCGATAATGCCCTATTAAGTCATTACGATACTCCAATATATCATCTTCATATTTTATTTGATAAGGACTTGCGTGATGAATTACATAAGGAATACCATTTTTATTTCTTTTATCAGAAATAATTCCTATATGATTTTCAAAAACAACAATATCTCCACCTTGCCAATTTTTTATATCATAAATATCTGTTGTTAAATTAATAGCATTATTTTTAAAATAAATATTTAAATTTCTAACTCTTCTAAAATCAATTTTTTTATCAATTTTATCAATATTATAATTATCTTTATTTATTAATATATCATTGTTTACGAGTTCCATTAAATTATATCCAGCATTTAAAAGGCCGAAGCCAACTACATCTGTACACACTCCATATAGATCATTTGGATATCCAGTCTCATAGTATTTACTTTGATATTTAGGTTTTTTACGAATATACTCTCTGACATTATTTAAAATATCTGTTTGATCATCAATTCCATCATTATCCTTATCGACACTACTCTTATAAGTTTCTATATTAAAATAAGCATTATCATAAGTTTTATGAGGAATGATATTTAAAAAATATAAAATTGTTACAATTATAATTACAATTATTGTTATAGTTAAAAAAATTTTATTTTTCATTTCAATCACTTTCTAACTTTAAAAATTGCATAAAAAATAGTTCAAAATTATTTTGAACTATTATCATTATTACTTCTATTTGTTTCTCTACTAAGTCCCATTGAAGAAATTATATTTTCATTAATAGCTCCTGTATTTCTCTTAGGTAAGTCCATTCTTTTTGGTAAATCGAATGTTGGTCTAGTAGATGTTTTTACAGGTTCTTCTTTAGTTTTTTCTATTTGATTTTCAATTGGAGTTGCATCTTTTGTTAAATAAACAGAACTAAATGGTGTTGAAGATTTTTTATTATTATCTATACTTTTTTCAAAGAAATTATCATTTGAATTACTTTCTTCTTTAATTTCTACTTTTTTATTTACATCAAAGGTATTTTCTTTTTTAGTATCGATTATTTTTTCTTCAATAGCATCATATTTATTTAACACATCATCAATAGTTTCATCTTCCATATTAATGTTATATTCTTCTGTTTCGTTCATTAAAGAGTCTAAACTATATATATCTGATGATTTTCTTTCTTCTTTTGAGATTACTACTTCCTCTGGTTCTTCAAATGAAACTAAATCAGAATTTAAAACAAGATTACTAGTTACGAATTCATCCATATCCTCAAATGGTTTTTCACTAAAAGTTTCTAAATTTGATTCATTCATTTCAAAAATTGGCTCATCATTAGTTATTATTTTATTTTCCTCATCTTCTATTTTAATAGAATCAACTAATTTATTATTAATTATGTTATTTAAAGATGATACATCCTCTTTATTTTCTATATTGTTATTTATTTCTTTTTGTTCTTCATTTAAATTTCTTTTCTTCTCATCCTTTTTTCCAAAAAATAATATAACTAAAAATGAAAATGCTAATACAGTTATAACGATAAATAAACCTATTCCAAAATAATTATTACTATATAACTTATATAGGAATTCCATAATTCCCACCACCTTTTATTCTATAAATAAGAATACCATATTATATGCGACAAATCAAGAATTTTTAAAATTAGGCATACTCAAAAAAAGATAAATTTTTATTATCCTTTACATAAATTTATTCATTTGTTTCATAACTTGATTTATTTGCTTTTGACTAGGTTTTCTTCCCATACTACTCATCATTGCTTCAATCATTTTTTCATTGATTGGAGGATTTTTTTGCATGAATTTTTTCATTGCAAAACGAGCACCAAAGAAGCCAATTATTAAACCAACAACTAAACCAATTACAATTAATAATATATCGTGTAACATTTTGTTCCTCCTTATAATCTATTGTACTAAACAATATGCTATTTTGTAAAGTTTATACCAAAATTTTTTCTAGCCAAAAATAATCTTTATTTTCAAAATCACATAAAAATAAATTATTAAATTCTTTTAAATCGTCTAAAAAAGTGGGATTAACTATAGTACTTTCTAATAATAAATAATGTTTTTTTACAGTTAGTTTTGATTGTTCCTTTTTATAAATATTATTTATTTGGTGGATATTTTGAAATTTTGTATAAAAATAATTTTCCTGATATTTTTTAAAAATATGAATATCAAATTTTTTACTATTAAAATCATCGACAACTTTATAAAAAAGTTCTGCTCCTTTACATACTTCTTTTTTATCTAGATTGTAAATAAAATCTAACAAGCGAAAGAGTTGATAAGAATTATTTTTCATTAAAACAGCATATTCATTTTTTATTTTAAATATATGAAATGTTCTCATTGTTATTCACCGCTATTAGTATAGAATAAAAAAATGGTATTTTTTGTCGAAAAAAGTTGCAATGTTTAATTATTTAATATTAATTTTGCAACTTTAATTTTTAAACTTTCATAATCAAAATTAACTTTGTTTATAACCTCGTCTTTTTGACCACTAAAACTAAAATCATCTAGTCCAATAATATATTTTTTATCTGTTACGAAGATACCCCAGCCAAGAATGCTACTAGGTTCTATAACAATAGTTTTAACATTTTTAGGTATAATTTCTTCTTGATAATTTTTTTCTTCTTTTAAGAAAAGCTCTAAAGATACCATAGATATTACTCTTATATCAATATTTTCTTGTTTTAATTCATAAGCTATTTTTAAAGCATCTCCTAATTCTTTACCAGTTGCAATAATTATTCCATCTAATTTATCTTGTTCTTTTTTTACAATATAGGCTCCTTTAGAAACTAATTTAGAATTGGTTTCTCTTAATTTAGATACTTGGCAATCACTTAAAATAATGCTGGTAGTTTTTTTGTTCTTGGCAATATATTCCCATACTCCTAATATTTCAGTAATATCACTTGGACGAAAGTTTATAAGATTAGGTATGCTTCTTAAATTAGAAATATGTTCAACTGGAGTTAAATGGGCACTATCTAAAGAACTATTTATAGAATCATGAGTAAATATATATGTTACATCTAAATTCATTATTGCACTCATTCTAATACTTGGCTTTAAATTATCAAGATTTATTAATTTAGTACTACAATATGTTTTTAATCCTAATAAGGAAATACCATTAATTATTCCCGCCATAGCCTCTTCTCTTAAACCAAAGTTAATGTTTCTTCCAAGAGGATGTTCTTTTGTTAAAATAGTTGTATTATCAATGTAAGCTTTGGTATTTGATGCAGCATCAGCACACCCTCCTAAAAAGAATGCTGATTTATTGGCAACTAAATTTAGGATTTTATGATTAGTTAAAAGTAAATTTTCATTATACGTATCATTAATTTTATAACTTAAACTTTCAAAAGGTATTGTTAAATCTTTGTTAATAAGAAGACGTAAAATATTTATTAATTTGTCATTTCCTGATGATTTGGCTTTATTAAGATATTCCATATTTTTCTTATATTGCGCTTCTACTCTTTTATCTATTAATTTTCTTACATGGATTAAAGAGTCTTTTCGTACTTCGAAAGGAGCAGTTGTGATATTTAATTTCTTTTTTATAGCAAAAATATCATCATCACTTAAAGGTTTGTCATATACAATATTAGTATTTTCATTAATACTATCTTTTCCTAAAATTGTATTAAAAATAATTATAGATGGTTTGTTACTTTTTTTAGCAGCATTTATAGCTTTATCTATTTCTTTAATTTTTGATGCATCTTTAACCTCTTTAACAAAGAAATCTAAAGATTGAAATCTTTCTATTAAATTTTCAGTAAATGTGTTATCTACTTTTCCATCACTTATTATATTCGTTCTATCACATAAAATTATTAATTTATCTAATTTTTGTGCACTAGCAAATGATGTTGCTTCATATGAAACTCCTTTCATTAAGTCAGCATCATTACATATAACATAAGTATTAAAGTTTATAAGTGATTGTTTTTCATCTTCTTGTTTTAAAGTATTTTCAAGATATCTTTCTCCCAAAGCAATACCTACTGCATTTGAAATACCCATTCCTGGAGTTCCTATTGATATATCAATTCCATTTGTACTTAATTCTGGATAAGCTGGCGTAAACCCTGAAATACTTTTATATTCTTTTAAATTTTCTTTGGTAATTTTAAAACCACACATGTGGAGGGTTGCATAAAGTATAGGAGCAGCATGACCACAAGATAATACTAATCGATCTCTGTTTATCCATTCTTGATTATCTGGATTTATATTCATATGTTTTGCATATAAAGTATAGATTATTGGAGCAAGTGATAGACAATTACCAGGACTACCGCTTTTAGCTTCTTTAATCATGTCTAAACTTAAAGTTTTGATTTCATTTATTGCATTTAAATCATTGTTACTCATCTAAATCCCTGCCTATTCTTTTAACAAGTATAACAAAAAAAGCAAAAGATTAAAACCATTTTGCTACTTTTCCATTTAAAACTTGTTCCCTTTCTTCTAAGGCATCAAATAAATTAATATTTAAACTATTACAAATCGATATTAAGACGAGGAATATATCGGCTAGTTTTAATTCGGTATTTTGATAGTCTTGGTCTTTTAACGAAGATCTTATTTCTTTTCCAAGTTCTATTACATTAAAAAATAATCTAAACATTTCACTAGAAATATCTTTCTTATTAAAAGTATCTACTACAACATTTTCTAAAACATATTTTTGAATTAAATCAAGGCTATCTTCACGATTTAGCGAAAATAATATTTGGTCTTTTGTCATATTCATTTTAATCACCTATTGCTACAATGTAGTCTACCCTTTCTATTTCTAATTCATTTAGATATTTAAATCTGGCATTTAAAACAAATACCCCACAAATTATTACCGAATAGAGCAAAATTACTCCACAATATTTTGTCCATATTTTTTTCATATACATTCCTTCTTTCCAAAAATAGGATAACACGTATATTTGTTCGTGTCAATACTTTTTGCAAACAATTGTTTGACTTTTGTCATTTATCATGTTAAGATAATTATGGAGGTAAATATCTTTATGAAAGAATTAACTATCAAACAAAATGAAGTATTAAATTTTATAAAAAAGTATATTGCTATGCATGGATATCCACCATCTATACGAGAAATATGTGAAGGTCTTGGATTATCTAGTCCTGCAACAGTTCATGCTCATTTAAAAAATCTCGAAAGTGCTGGAGTTATTAAAACTAGTAATAATAAATTTAGAACTATTGAAATATTAGTAGAAAATGAATATATAGAAAAAGATGAAGATGTCATTAAAATTCCATTACTTGGTAAAATAACAGCAGGAAGTCCAATTGAAGCAATTGAACAACCTAATGAATTTTTTAATGTTCCCGCTTCTCTTATTCCTAAAAAAGAGACTGTCTTTGCTTTACATGTAAGCGGAGAATCAATGATTAACAAAGGAATTTTTGACGGGGATTATGTTATCGTTCAAAAACAAAAAGTTGCTAGAAACGGAGAAGTAGTTGTTGCTATGACTATGGATAATGAAGTTACCTTAAAAACTTTTTATAAAGAAAAAGATCATATTAGATTACAACCAGAAAATGATACAATGGCTCCAATTATTTTAAGTAATTGTACAATTTTAGGAAAAGCAATAGGTTTATATAGACAATTTTAAAAACAAGCTATGTTTTTTATAGTCAAAAAATGAAGATAAATTTTTACCTTCATTTTTTTATTTAATATTTTAATCAATTGAATACAATTTCTTCAATAACAAATTGACCATCAAATGGATTTGAGGCACCATCTC
>CAOKUH010000048.1 GCA_948472605.1 uncultured Mycoplasmatota bacterium | reverse complement strand
TTTTACTTTCATTTCCTTTTAGTACTCCATTTACTAACATTCTTCCTTCTACTGGTGTATAATCTCCTTTATTATATATTGTATTTGTTTCTTCTAAGGTATTTAGTATTGCTTTTGTTCCATTATCTATTGAAATTGCTATATATTCTGACTTTAATCTATTCTCTACTTCCATCATTTCTAAACTGATATTATAACTTACTTCATTATTACATGTATTTTCGATTTTAAAATTATATGGTTCTAAGTTAGAGGCTTCATTATCTGGTATTGGATAAGTATTAGTTAAATTGATTGCATCACTTTCTTCTGTTAATGTTAACTTTAAACAACCACTTGTTATGGTATTTATTCCTTCTTGAGCTATGTTAACATTCCATAACGCAAATGAAACTCCTATTAAGAAAGCTGTTATCGTTATTATACTTATTTCTAAATATATCTTTTTTTCATTATTCATATTTTATTACTCCTCTATTGTACTTAATTATATCCTAATAAATATGGGTAATGCAAGTATCATATTTCGACATATTAATTAAAAAAATGATGACTTTTATCACCATTAATTCAAATTTTCTATATCATTTAAAATTATTTCTAATAACGGAACTAAATAATATAAAAAATGTTTATCAGTTCTTTTAATTAATAAATTAACAATAATTTTTTTATTTAAATATTTAAATGAAAAATTAGGATTTATATTATATGCTTCAAAAAACAACTTATCACCTTTTATTTGACAAGAATAAATTTCTGGTATTTCAAATTCGACTAATCTACTTGTTTGTTTTACATTTAAAATCTTTAATTTTTTAGCAAGTTTTTCAAACCATTCTTCATACATATAAATCTCAATATTATCAGATATTTTACCAAATCTATCTTCTAGAATTCCTTTTATTCTATTTAAACTATTTGCATCTTCTACTTCATTAATTAATTGATGAATTTCTATTTTTACATCTTCATCTTCCACATATTCATCACTAATATGAGTACTTACATTAACTAAAGATTTTGCATCAACATCCTCTTCTATTTCCTCTCCATGCAATCTTCTGATTTCCTCTTCTACCATTTTAGTATATAAAGCAATTCCAATAGTATCAACAAAACCAGCTTGTTCACTTCCTAAAATATCCCCAGCTCCTCTAAGAGATAAATCACGCATAGCAATACGATAGCCACTACCTAGTTCAGTAAAATCTTTAATAGCTTGTAATCTTTTAACAGCTATATCATTTAAAACTTTATGTTTATCATATAATAAATATGCATAAGCTAGTCTGTCACTTCTTCCAACACGACCTCTTATTTGATAAAGTTGACTAAGTCCAAAATGATCAGCATTATAAATAATTAAAGTATTAGCATTTTGTATATCTATTCCCGTTTCTATAATAGTTGTACAAACTAAAATATCAAATTCATGAATTACAAATGCTTCCATAATATCATCTAGTTCAGTTTTAGTCATCTGTCCATGAGCAAAATTAATCCTTGCTTCAGGTACTAATTTTTTTAATGTAATACAAAAATCTTCTATAGAAGCTACTTTATTATATAACACAAATATTTGACCATTCCTTGCTAATTCTTTATAAATAGCATCCTTAACTATTAAATCATTTTCTGCCATCACATAAGTTTGAACTGGATATCTATTTATAGGAGCAGTATCAATTATTGATAAATCTCGAAGTCCACTCATAGCCATTTTCATTGTTCTCGGAATTGGAGTTGCAGATAATGTTAAAACATTAACGTTATTTTTCATTTTCTTTATTTTTTCTTTGTGAGTAACTCCAAAACGTTGTTCTTCATCGACTACTAATAACCCTAAGCTTTTACAAGATATATCATCACTTAATAGACGATGTGTTCCAAATAAAATATCAATTTTTCCTTCCTTCAAATCTTTTAAAATTCGAGTCGTTTCTTTTTTTGAAGTAAAACGATTTAATAAAGCTATCTCAATCGGAAAAGAAGAAAACCTTTTTAAAGCCGATGCATATTGTTGTTTAGAAAGTATAGTTGTTGGACATAAATATAAGACTTGTTTATTATTTAAAATTGTTTTAAAAATTGCCCTAAAAGCTACCTCAGTTTTACCAAAACCAACATCACCACATAAAAGTCTATCCATAGGAACACTACTACGTAAATCATTTTGAACATCTTCTATTGCTTTTAACTGATCTCTAGTCTCTTCATAAGGAAATTCTAATGCAAATAAATCTTCCATTGGATAATCAATATACTGCTCCCCCTTAGTACTACTACGAATGGCATACAAGCGCATTAATTCTTCTGAAATATCTTTAATCTTTTTTTGAACTTGACGTTTTTTCAACTCCCATGAAGTACTATTTAATTTATTAATTTTAGGCTTTGCTCCATCTTTATCTGTATACTTATAAATACTTGTAATCTTTTCAACTGGTATATAGACTTTATCATTATCTAAATAATTTATTTGTATATAATCTTTTTTTATTCCCATTTGATCTAAAGTAACAACACCATTATAAACACCAATTCCATGATTTCTATGAACAATATAATCTCCCAAATCTAAATTGTTTATTGAATTAACTTTCTTTCCAATTCTTAAAGTATTCTTATACTTAATGTCACCATTAGTAATCTCTTCAATATCAAATTCAGAAATAACAACCAAATCATCAATTATAAATCCATGATTAATTTTCTTATTTAATATATTTACACTCTGAATAATTATGTCATCTTTTTTTACAACATTTGCATATGGAATTAATTCTCTAATTTCATCTATTTGATGTTTTCTAGATAAACAAAAAACTATAGTCTTTTTTTTACTTAGCCACATCTCTGTTTTTTCTTTTACTAAAGCAAAATCTGCTCTAAAATTTTCTATTTCCATAGAGGAATATTTATATACAGGATAATCTTCTAAAAAACTATTTTCAATATTATCAATAAATACTTTATTTTTAATCACAATTTCTTCTAAATCATACATGTATTTGATATCATTTTTGGTTTCATTTAATTCATTATATTCTAAAATATCTTCTTGTAATTTCTTATATGCTGCTTCTATTTGACTATAATCATAAAATACTACATTAGGATTATCTAAATAATCTACTAAAGAATTAAATTCATCATTTATAATTTCATCATACTGATATATTACGACATCAGAAGTCTTTTCTAAAGATAATTGCGTATTTTCGTCAAAGTATCGTATAGAATCTATAGAATCTCCAAAAAATTCAATACGAATTGGATGTTCTTGAAAAGTCGAAAAAATATCTAAAATGAAACCTCTAACCGCATAAGAACCTGTCGATGTAACAATCGAGTCTCTTTCGTAACCATAATTATCTAATTTTTTTATTAAATCATCACGATTTATATCATCTCCAATTTTTAAAGTTATCTCGGTTTCTGTATTTTCTTTTAATGAAGGTAAAAATTTTAAATATCCCATTAAATTTGTGATGATTATATTGTTACCATTTTTTAACTTTTGTAAAGTTTCTAATCTTTTAATTTTTAAATCAGGTGATTTTGCTAAAGCAACAGAAGATAAAAAATCATCCATTGGAAAAAGTAGTACATCTTCTTTATATGTACTTAACAATGAATATAGTTGATTACATTCATATAAAGAATTAGTAACAACTAACAAATTATTGTTATTATTCTCAAATAAATTTAATAAGTATAAAACATTTAATTCTTTAGTTAAACCCATAACCCTTATATTTAAATCATTAGAAAATTTTTCTTTAATCCATTTCATTTTTCACCTCAAGAATTATATTTATTCATTGTTTTATTAACTCCATTTTCTATAAACGAATCTATTATCTCATTAAATATAGGATAATTTTCTTCTAATAAGTTTTTTTCATTTTTAGATAGTGATCCAAGAACAAAGTTAATTGTATCTTTATTTTTATCATGAGATATACCAACTTTAAGTCGACTAAAAGCATTAGAATTAAGACAACCAATTATTGACTTAATTCCATTGTGTCCCCCAGAAGAACTATTTTTTTTAATTTTAAACTTTCCTATTTCAATATCCATGTCATCTTGTATTACTAAAATATCATCTATATTTATATCATAGTAATTGACTGCTTTTATAACACAATTACCAGAATTATTCATAAATGTTAAAGGTTTCAAAAACATAACTTTTTCGTCATTAATAATTTTCATTTGATATAAACCATTAAACTTTTTTTGCCATTCATTATTATTTATATAATTATCAATAACCATAAAACCAACATTATGGCGTGTACAACTATATTCCTTCCCAGGATTACCTAAACCTACTATTAATTTCACAAAATCACCTTCTAAAAATATTTTTATAACTTGTATATTCATTTATAAATAATGGTGGATTTACTAGTAAACCATTATTTGCATTTTTAACACATTTAATTAATACCATACTAGCATTTTTACCATAACTTGAATAAATAAATTGAATTTTTTTGACTACTATTTTATATTCTTCACAAACAAATAAAATTTCTTCTAATCTTTCTGGTAAATGAACCATATAAAATACTCCATTGTCTTTTAAAGCAAATTTAACTATTTCAAACAATTCTTTCAAATTCAATTTTATTTCATGACGTGCTATGGCCTTATTAATATTTTCATTTATTAACGAAGTATTCTTATATTTAAAATATGGCGGATTTGCCACAATTACATCAAAACTATTTCCCGGGAAATAATTTTTAATATTTTTTAAATCATCATTAATTATACTTATTTGGTCATTTTTCTTGTTAATAGCTACACTTTCTTGCGCTAGTTTTGCTATATAATCCTGTATTTCAAAAGCAAAAATTTTATTTCCCAGGAAATAAGATAATATAAGTGGTACTACTGCATTACCTGTACATAAATCTAATACTAAAGCATCTTTATTTGGTATTTCTACAAACTCAGCTAATAAAATAGAGTCTAATGAAAATTTAAAAACATCACTATCTTGTATTATTTTAAATGGTTCATAATCATATAAATCATTTATTTCTCTCATTTTTTAAATCCACTTCTACTATTTCATTTCCACAATCAAGTTTAATTTTTCTATTCAAAATATCAATGGCTATAACTTTACCTTTAATATCATTCATTTTTAAAACATCACCTATATTAGGTAATCCTTTTTGTGAATCTAAGTAATTTTGATCTTCATATGCAAGACAACAAAGCAATCTTCCACAACAACCATTTATCTTAGCTGGATTTAAAGCCAAATTTTGATTTTTAGCCATATTCATCGACACTGATTCAATACTATTTAAAAATGATTTACAACACAATTCTCTACCACATTGACCAATACCCCCAACATTACTAGCTTTATCACGAGCACCTATCTGGCGTAATTCAATTCTTGTTCGATATACAGCAGCTAATTTTTTTGTTAACTCGCGAAAATCAATTCGTTCATCTGCAGTAAAATTAAGAAGTAATTGTTTCTTATCAAAGGTAAAACTAGAGGATAAAAATCTCATATTTAAGCCTAGTTCTTTAGCAAATTCACGAGCCTTCTTAAGTGCTTGATCAGCATCTTTTAAATTAATCAAATGTTTACGATAATCTTCTTTAGTAGTCAATCTAACAATATCTTTAAAATTCTCAGTCATATTTTTTAAAGATTTTTCATCAATTTTTTCTATTACTTTTCCATATTGTAATCCTTTTTCTGTCTCAACAATAACACAAACATTATTATTAATTTTTAAATCATGTCCATTAAAATAATACATACGACCATTATCATCAAATTTTACACCATAAATATTCATCTTTTATTCCTCCAATCTAAGTACAAAATAATCTAAAATCAAATTTGAATTTAAATTATAATTCAATTTATCTATAACTTCACTAACTATTAAAATTCGTTTCAAAACATCTTTTTGATCTAAATTAACCAATTTTTCAAGTTTAGAATTTATTATATTTTTATTTAATAATTTGAGATAAACATCTAAAATCACTTTAAACATTTGAATTAAATCTCTATTTTCTAATTTTTCATCTAGAACAACTTTATTATATACGATACTTTCTTGTTTTTCTACTTCTACTTTGTATAAATATTCATATGCTAAATTTTGGATATTTTCTATATTTTTAAGATTATCCTCTTCTTCATAAAAAGATTTTATTATTTCACAACGACTCTTAATTGTATTTATAACATTTTCTTTATTATTTGTAATTAAAAAACCAATTATATTATTTTCTGGCTCTTCAATAAATTTTAACATTGTATTAGCAGATGATGCATTAAATTTTTCTGCATCATTTATTATATAAGTATTATAATTAGATAAATAAGGAATACTAGAAAAATCTCTTTTTAATTCTTCCATTTGAATTTTTTTAATAGCCTGTCCATCTGGATATATTATTTTTAGAGATGGTAAATTATTAGTCTCTATTAAATGGCATAAATTACATTTATCACAATCTTCCTTATATTCATTATTGCAATTTATTACCTTTACAAATTCTATTATATCTTTGAGAGCCAAGATTTTATCATTTGTCTCAATTAAAAAAACATGAGATAGCTTTTTCTCATTATATTTTTTTATTAATAATTTAATATTTTCATTTTTTATCAAAATACTTCACCTACTTATTTGGTCATAAAAAACATTGCTACCAAAGATACTAAACCTGGAACTCCTAAAAATGTAACAGTTCCTATTGTAAACACATTTATAGGAATTATAACACTTAAAGAGTTAGTTACCAAATTAAGACCATATAATAATAGAAATGCAAATATAACTTTTTTTACTAATGATATTACTTTCTTTACCATGTTATCACCTTAATTAAATATATGGGATAACTTTAAATTTATTAATTAGAAATTTGTTTTCTATCATCTAAAGCTTTGTCAAGTGTAATTGTATCCATATAATCAATATCAGCACCTATTGGAATACCATAAGATAATCTTGATATTACAACATCTTTTTCTTCAAATATTTTTTTTATAAACAAAGTAGTCGTTTCTCCTTCAATATTTGATTTTAAAGCCAAGATTAATTCTGGATTATCAAGATTTTCGACTCTTTCAATTAAGCTAGGTAAATTAATATCTTCATAACCAATTCCTTCTGAAGGAGAAATAAGACCTCCAAGTACATGATAAACACCTTTATAATTTCCAGCTTTTTCAAAAGTAAAAACACTTTTATAATCTTCTATAACACAAATAATATTTTTATCACGTGCATCATCACCGCATACATCACATATTTCTTTATCAGTTAAATGTCCACATATTTTACAAGGCTTTAAATTGTTTTTAGCTTCAACCAAAGCTATACTAAAATCTTCTACTTGTTCCATTGGCATTTCTAATGTTGATAACGCCATACGTTCAGCACTTTTCTCTCCTATTCCAGGTAATTTTTTATAATATTCTATAATGTTCTCAAGCTGCTTGGGATAAATCATATTAGAGTAATCCACCTAATCCGCCTAAAGACCCCATTTTTTCTTCTATTTCTTTATCTACTTTACTTATGGCATCTTTTGAAGCTAAAACTATCATATCCTCAAGTAATTCCAAATCGTCTCCTGTAATTCCATCCTTAATTTTAATAGATACCATTTCCTTTTTTCCATTAAAAACAACTTCAACCATTTCTGACTTTCCAGTAAATAATGTCTTATCTATTTCCTCTTTCTTTTTTTGCATATCCCTTTGCATTCTTTGGGCTTGTTGCATTAAATTTTGCATATTCATATTTTTTCCTCTTTTCCTTTTATTGAATTTCTATTTTTTCTTTATCAAAAATGTCTAAAACATTAAGATAATCTTCATGTTCATCATCCAGAATAACATCTTCTTGTTTATCTTTCCAAATAGGTTCATCCATTACTTGATAAACATATTTCTCTTTTATTTTCTTTATATATTCTTTTTTACTTTTTTCCCAATCTTTACTAGAAAGCGCAATAAAATGCATTTTAACATTAGTTATTTCAAAATATTTTTTTTCAATGTTAATAAGTTCCTTATTAAACATATCTACTATACTCTCTTGAGTATCAATAACTATATTTAACTTAGAAGACGCAAGCACAACCTCTGAGTCAATAACAATTGATTTTATACTATCTGTTAAATTTAAACTATTATTAAAGTTTAACCATCTTTCTTTACTATCTAATAATAAAGATTTATCTGCTTCAGCAAAACAATTATTTAACCTTACTTCCTTTAATTGCTGCAAATAATTATAATATTCATCAGTTTCTACTAAGCCTATATTTTCATTTTCAATTTCTATATTTTTTTCTTGAACTTCAAGTTCTTTCTCTTCAATAATATTTTTTGGCGAATTTATAGTTTCTTGTGAAACATCATCCTGCTGTGCTTTTTCTTTCAAACTATCATTAGGAATTTCTACATTTTTTACAAGTACCAAAAAAATAAGAACAAACGGATCAATATTAATATTAATTTTATTTATCAAATCATTTAACTCAAATATTGTTTCCCTAATATTTAAATATTTATTATCATTATGACTAACTTTAGCATTCAATGCTTCAATAAATAACTGATCAATTAACTTTTTTAAAAATGTTTTGTAATCAATTGATGATTTAGAAATATTATCAAACAATTCTTTAAGCTTATCATAATCATCCGCAATATAATATTTTACAATATTTTTTATTTGAATTAATGATACAGAGCCATAATTATTTAATACTGTTTCTAACTCTATATTATTGTTGCTTGTTGATAACTGATTTAAAATGCTTAAAGCATCTCTACATCCACCTTCTGATAAATAGGCAATTTCTCTAATCGCATCTTCAGAAATACTAATGTTTTCTTTAGCAGCTATTTTCTTCAAATGATTAATTAGTTCATCATCACTAAGTTTTTTAAAATCATATCTCTGACATCTCGACAATATAGTAATAGGGACATTTTCAATATTTGTTGTCGCAAGTATAAATACTATATGACTTGGTGGTTCTTCAAGTGTTAATAATAAAGCATTAAAAGCACTTTGTGAAAGCATATGAACTTCATCAATAATATATACTTTATATTTACTAAATGATGGTGCTATTTTAACATTGTTGATAAGTTCTCTTATCTCATCAACTCCATTATTAGATGCAGCATCTATTTCTATAATATCGGCATTATTATTAATATTTTTACAGCTATTACATTCTCCACATGGTATACCATCTTTTAAATTTTCACAATTGATAGTTTTGGCAAATATCTTTGCCGTACTTGTCTTTCCCGTTCCTCTAGGACCAGTAAAAATATATGCATGTGATATTTTATCACTACTGACCGCATTTTTTAGCATTTCAACTGAAAATTTCTGTCCAACAATTTCATCAAATGTGGTTGGTCGATACTTTCGATAGAGTACTTTATAATCATTTGCCATATTATCCCCTCGCAACTCCAATTATAGCATAAAAAAATTATTATAGATAACTATAATAATCAAAATATCAAAAAATTCTCAACGTCTTTTCTTAAAAAAGGATGATAATAATTGTTGATAACTATTTAATTCATCTTCTACATTTAAAAGATTAAAATTAGTTTTATTATAATCATGTTTATAATCCAATTTATCAAGAATGTAATAAACGTTTCTAATTCTACTTTGCTTTATAACTTCTTCACACATCTTACAAGGTTTTAAAGTCACATATAAATCACAATTCGTCAAATTCCAACTTTTCAACTTCCTAGCTGCTTTTTGTATAGCTAAAATTTCCGCATGTGCTGTTATATCCTTTCTTTTCTCTTTTAAATTATATTTTTTAGACAAAATTTTATTATCTTTAATTACAATTGCTGCTACAGGTATTTCACCTTTTTTAAAAGCCTTTGTTGATAACTTCATCAAAGATTTCAAAGCATTTTCACTTTGGTCCATATTAAAATCAACTCACAATACAAAAAAAGTGCACACGAATAGGGATTGATGTGGCTGCTGTCTTCCAACTCTGACCAAGTTACAATATATCCGTTGCACAAATAAATAATATCATTATTTTACTAATTAATCAAATAGTTTCACGTGAAACAAACTATTTTTAACCAAGTGTATAAGGATTTGAAGCAGATCCATCGCCCCCTATTATTTCGACATTAGAGTTAAGATATAAAACTGGACTAACTGATGGAGTATTATCAATATTAATTGTGCCAAAAATTCCACCACTTCGTACTAAATATGCATAATTACTATATGAACTATTGTGTGTTAATGTCCATTGGGTACTCTCTTTCATAAACAGCCAATCATTTGCATAACAATTATTTGAATTATAACTAGATAAATCAGTTTCTAAACAAGTATCTTTTACACTACCTCCAACAGCATAACCAGCGTCACTTGGATACATTAATCCTATACGTCCTGTCCATGTTTTTGGTCTTCCACTATATACTTTCGTTCCTCTTTCAGCATTATAAAACTCGATTGATTTTGAATTAACTGTTGAATGACCACCTAAATTCCAAACAATATTGCTTATAATCATTTGATCATTATCAGTTAATCTATTATAAAAATCATCATTTAAAGTTACAGTATTTAATGTACTTTTTGTCCAATCATTTATACTATATTCCCATTCGTAATCTCCTATACTTTCATTTCTTATTATTTTAATATGACTTCCAACATTTCCTTCACTATCGGTGATGTTATTCATGACTCCAATGATTCGCCACAACTCATTATTAAATTTTACATAATTATTAGGATTTGCTCCAACATATCTTAAATTATTATCAATTGTTCCATCATATGCTAATACTTCGCTAGTTTCAGCCAGATTAACCAAATAATCAATTCCTATTGATGAAGCAGAACCTGTTACAAATGATAACGTACATTTTGTCTTACTTATACTTAAATTACCAACTGATACTCTCCAGTTATCACTATCCCACATCGCATCTGCTCCATTATCGCAAACTGCACTTTCAAATACATATCCATCATTTTTACTAGGTATCGTACTAGACTTTTCTCCATCTATTATAGCAGCGATACTTACATCTCCACTTGTATATTCTGGTACTTTACCTTGGATTAAATTAAACTCTAACTTTTCTTCATATAACGCAAATGTTCGATATAGTGTTATTACTCCTACTAAAAGTACAAAAGTAATTATTGAAATTGCTATTACTTTCTTTTTATTTTTATTTTTTGTGAATTTTTCTAATTCGCCTTGAGTATTTTTTCTATTTAGAATACCCCCCCCCCAGACGATTAGTGCTGGTTGAGAGATTCTTAAACTTAATCTGTTTCATTTGTAGTGGTAAGCTTAAAGTAGACAACTAAGAGGGTTTAGTAGACAATCAATT
>CAOKUH010000047.1 GCA_948472605.1 uncultured Mycoplasmatota bacterium | reverse complement strand
TTGATTTAGTTCCATTATCTATTGAGATAGCTATGTATTTACTATTTAATCTATTTTCTACTTCCATCATTTCTAAACTAATATTATAACTTACTTCACTACTACATGTATTTTCGATTTTAAATATATATGGTTCTAAGTTAGAGGCTTCATTATCTGGTATTGGATAGGCATTTCTTAAATTAATTGCATCATTTTCTTCTGTTAATGTTAACTTTAAACAGCCACTTGTTATAGTATTTATTCCTTCTTGAGCTATATTAACATTCCATAACGCAAATGAAACTCCTAATACTAACACTATTAAAGCTATTACACTTATTCCTAAATATACTTTTTTTCTATTATCCATGATACTACCTCTTTCTTAAATATCTTATAAATCAGTTATTTGCAAATACATTTTTGATAATAATAAAACGGCTTTAAGTAATTATTACTTAAAGATACTTTCTTTACTATTATTTACTATATTTAGTTTATCATACACGTATTGCATTATGCAATGCAGATTTAACTATATAAAATTAAAAAAGAATAATTGCTTACTCATTTTTTTACTTTTAAATTTATTATCTTGTTCTTTAAACTATTTAGATACTTTCTCAAAAAGAATAAATTCATTATTATATTTTAAAATCATCGATGTATCAGATAAATCAAATACTAATGCATTTAATATTTCTTTGTTATTAGTTTCACCATTATAATTAGGTACATACTCTTCTCCAATTAATATATCTATTTTACCAACAGATTCATTTTCATTTTTATAATCAGCCATTTTATGTGATTTACCATATAAAACATTGTTATAATAAACTAAATATTCGGTAGAAACTTTATCAGATTTTAATTTTGCATCTTCGAGCAAAGTATAATTTTTATCATCCCTACATTTTCTAATAACATTATATTCACTTTCTTCAATTTCATATATACCATTATAAGGCTGCTCTAAATAAAACTTATTATTCTTTTCATAAACACTAATTACACTTGTATCCTTTTCAGTCATAAATGTAACTATAAATAATTTATCAACATTAGTTGGATTATCACTAATACTTTCTATTTTTGTTGTTTTATCATTAAATATTTCATAAATTTTTTTTATCAAATCTAAATCAGTAAATATAACTAAATTATTACCTTGTGCCAAATTATCAATTTTCATAGATGTTATTTCATCTAATTTTACAAGATTTATTTTATAAATATCTCCTAAATGACTTTTCAAAAAAAATGCAAATACTAATATTATTACTCCAACAAAACTAATAACTACTTTTAAATTATCTTTCATATGTTTTCTCCTTACCTTAATATATTAAAATTATATCATATATTATTAAAATAAGATATTTTTTTAATTCTTCCAAGACGATAATAACCAGGAAATAAACTTACTCTAAATTTTTTAAAATTAATTATTGGAATAACATTTTTTATTATAGTTTTATCCTTAAAATACATATAAAAAGTATTAACAATTAAATCTGCAAGTTGAACTCCAAAGTTAGTTGCAGAATCATAATAAGTTACACTGAATCTAAATTTATATTTACAAAATTCCATATTTAAATAATTTTCTAAATTTCTTAAATCTCCTACTCTTAAATTACGATTATCAATACTTAGAATAAATGTAATATTAGAAACTTTTTGCAAATTAAGTAATGGAATTAAAGTGTCTTTTAATAAAACTTTGACTGCATAATTAAAAAATATATTTGATTCAACAATTTCTTTTCGCATTAAACTTTTATCAAAAACTTTAGCAATTCCATAAAAATTTTCAATATTCTGGATATTTTTAATAAATTTTATTTTTTCGTTTTCTTTCATATTTCGTGATTTTAATTCCTTTTTTAAATCCATATTTCTTAAATCTTTTGTTTCCTTATCAATTTTCTTATAAAGTGAAGTTATTTTATTTTTTGAACTTTTAAAAGTAAAATATCCTGCTATAGCAAAATATCTTGTATTACTATTTTTATGAATTGAACCACTTTCATCTAAATATACATATATTTCCAATATAATCACATCCATTTAAAAAATATATTTTAAATGATTTTAATTATTTTCTTGTCGATTTATGAAATAATATTATATTTTTATAATTACGTTTTCTTTTGTCCAAGCATCAGGATGCATCAATTGGATATTAACATCAGATAATGCCCAAAACATTAAAGAATTTCAATTAGAAAAAAAATCTCTGCTTTTTATACTTATTTTACCTTTATTAATATTAATTAACCATATTTAATGATCCTAATTTTTTATATACGATACTAAAACAATTTAAAAAACGATTTATCTCTTCGGTAGTTGTTAAATAAGATAAACTAATTCTAATAGTAGAAATAGCTCTTTCTTTATCATCATATAAAGCCATAATTGTTGGAGAAACATCTCCACTAGAACAAGCTGTATTAGTTCCTAAATAAATTTCATATTCTTCCATAGCATGAACAAAAGTTTCTGGCTTAATCCCTTTTAAACTAACATTCAAAATATGAGGTATAGAATATTTTGTACTATTAATAGTTATTCCATCATAATTATTAAAATCTTCTACTATTTTTTCATTTAATTTTTTTATAAAAGTTTCTTTTCTATCTAAATCTTGAATACCTAAACGAATAGCCTTAGCAGCAGCAGCTATTAAAGCAACAGCAGGAGTTCCAGCTCTTAATTCATTATCTTTACTACTTCCATGTATAATTGGAACCAATTTAACTAAATTACTCTTATAAAGCAAACCTATTCCTTTTGGCCCATATATTTTATGAAGTGAGAAACTAGCCAAATCTACATCTTTTACAATTACTGGGATTTTTCCTAAAGCCTGTGTCATATCACTATGAAATATTATATTAGGATTCTCTTTTTTTATTATCTGACGAATCATTTTTAAAGGCTCTCTTATTCCTAATTCACTATTTACTGCACAAATACTAACTAAAATAGTTTCTGCTCTTATTTTATTTTTTAAGTCTTCAAAATTAACAAGACCATCACTATCATTATCGACATAACTTATTAAAAAACCTAATTCTTTCAAATAATCACAAATTTTATAAATAGAAGGATGTTCCAATTTAGATACAATTATATGATTACCCATTTTTTTTCTAGCTAAAGCTACTCCAATTAAAGCCATATTATTAGATTCGGTAGCACCACTTGTATAAATAATTTCTTGCTCACTAGTTCCTAATAATTCACTTATTTGTTTTGTCGCACTACTTATTAATTCTTTTGATTTTATACCCAAACCATGTAATGAATTAGGATTTCCTATAAATTCTTTACTAGCCTTATCATAGGAGTCTAGTACATCATAACTAATTGGAGTTGTTGCACTATAATCTAAATATATCATCTTATCACATCACTTTTCTTAATTTATTATAATTTATATTTAATAATTTATCTAGTTTTTGTTACATAAACATAATCATAGTCATATTCACTATCTACACACTCTTCTACAAAACCAGATTTTTTTGCTACTACAAGACTTGCATAATTACTTTTATCAATAACACCCCTAAGTTTCTTTACATTATCCATATTTTCTAAAATATAATCACTTATTGTTTCAACAATTATCTTTCCATAATTTTGATTACGATATTCTGGTGAAACAGCACATTCAATATTTAAAGTACCATCCCATCTTAGACTTTCTAATCTAATATAGCCAACAAATTCTTTTTTATATTTAACAAAATAAGATGTATCGAAACATAAATCTTATCCACAAAAATTCCCTTCACTTAGTCTTTCATCAATTTTTTTAGTAACATATTTTCTAAAATATTCATCGTTATCTAATAAATATTTTAAATGTCTCTGTTCATAATCATTTTTATCATAAGTACATATTTCTAAATCTTTAATATTTAACACCATAATAATACCACCTATTGATACTCGCCTATTAATCTTTTATGAATTCCTGGTTCTATAATATTTATAGCAACAATAGCTTGTTCTAAAGCATTTTTAAAATTTCCTTTATAAAAGGCCATTTCAGCCTTTGTAAGACCTAAATCAACTTCTTTATTAATACGATATCTATTACCATAAACAATCGCCATTTCAGCCATTTTAGCAGTTTTAACTATTTCTTTAGAGGTATTATAAACTTTTAAAACTAAATCTCTTGCTGTATCAACTCTCGTATTTAGTATCTTAATAGAAATTGGCGTATTTTCTAAAACTTTAACAATTTCTTCGATACCTTCACTCGCCTCTGACAATTCTACAAAATAATATTCTGGAACAACTGGTAACTTAAAATCTTTTATTTGATTTTTAGCTTTCATTAAAATATCTTTAATCTCATCAAGTTGTTCACGAGCACGTAATTCATCTTCTTTTAGTGAACCAATTGTTCTCAATGCTTTTTCTAACTTTTCTTCAGTTTTTGTAAGACGAACATTTAAGTTCTCCATATCTTTACCAAGTTTTATAAAATAAGACTTTTTACTACGATGTAATTCTATAATATCATCATATTTATCTCTTATATCATCTAATTCTAAAGCTATTTCTCCAATAACTGCCACATCATCATTTGTTAAATCATAACTATACTTAATATCATCTATTTTTTTATATAATTCATTATTAATTTTATTTAACTTTGTAACTTTAACCAAAATAGTTCTTGCATAATCTTCAAATATTTTCTTCGCAAGTTTTTCTTTATCAAAATCATTATCACTAGACTCAAAAAAATCTAAAATAGTTTTAAGTTCAAAAATAGAATCTTCTAAATTTAAAACATTTAATCTTTGAAAAACATCAGCTATTTTTTTACTTGCTTCAGCAATATTATAATCTATATTTAAATATTCTAAATTATAGCCTTCACTTTCCATCTTCTCTTTTGTTTTTTTAATACTATTTATTTTATTTGGAATTAGTTTTTTACCCATTAGAATAATACTTGGAGCCTCTTCCATGACTATTTTCAAATTCCCAATAATATCATCAATAGCTTTAACAATTTTTCCTACTTCTTGATATGCATTTTTTTCCATAGATACTTCAAAAGCACTAAATAATTTATCTACATTTTCAAATTGTAACTCTATAGGAGAAGATATAAATTTATATTCTTCTAAACTATTATGATATTTATTTAATATTTCTCTATAACTAGCTTTTAATTTAGTAATAGTATCTCTATTTCTTTCTTCGCTTAGAGTTATTCCTTTTATTTCCTCTAATAAAAAGTTTGACTTAGTTTTTACATAACAAATATCTATCTCTACTTCTGCAATTTTTTGTTTTAATTCTTTATAGTTTCTATCATTAAATAATTCTTCTATTTCTAAAAGTGAATCTGTTATTTTGGGAACTTCAACATCTTTTATTTCTTTAAATCTTCTTTGCCAATTATCATATATTTCTTTTGAATCAGAATTAGTTACTAATGGTTCAACTTTATTAAGTTCAGATAAAATACTTGCTGATATTATTAAATTTTTATCACGTTCTAAAGCTTCTATAGTATGTTCATATTTTTTACGTTCTTTTTTAGTTATAAAATTTAAAACAACTATAATAACAATAATCGAAATAATGTAATAAGTAATACCAATTAATATAAATGTTGTTTTAGACATATAATACCACTATCCCTATTCTTTTTAATTTTATCATACTTTTTTGTCGATTTGGAAAAAACCTAACTAAAAAATAGAATTATTCATTCTATTCAATTAAATGCTTCATTTAAATTATTTATTAAAAATATCATAAATATTATTAATTGTATTATTGTCTATAATTCGCCACTTTTATAGTTGTTATTATTATATTTATTTAGTCGTAATTTTTTCTATACCACCCATATAAGGTCTTAAAGCAAGAGGAATATTAACACTTCCATCTTCATTTAAATTATTTTCTAAAAAAGCTATTAACATACGAGGTGGTGCAATTACGGTATTATTTAAAGTATGAGCATATACTTTATCTCCTGTATTATTTTTATAACGAATTCCAAGACGTCTTGCTTGAGCATCAGTTAAATTCGAACATGAACATACTTCAAAATATTTTTGTTGTCTAGGACTCCAAGCTTCTATATCACAAGAACGATATTTTAAGTCTGCTAAATCTCCACTACAACAAATAAGTTTACGTACAGGAATATCTAAGCTTCTAAACAATTCAATTGAATATGATGCCATTTTATCATACCAAGATTCACTATCCTCTGGTTTACAAATAACAACCATTTCTTGTTTTTCAAATTGATGTATTCTATACACTCCTCGTTCTTCAATTCCATGAGCACCAACTTCTTTTCTAAAGCATGGTGAATATGAAGTTAAAGTAATAGGCAAATCTGCTTCTTTAATTATTTGATCTTTAAACTTAGCAATCATAGAATGTTCACTAGTTCCAATTAAATATAAATCTTCGCCTTCAATTTTGTACATCATTGCATCTTTTTCTTCAAAAGACATAACCCCATCAACACTATCACCATGTATCATAAAAGGTGGAATGCAATAAGTAAAACCTTTATCAATCATAAAATCTCTTGCATAAGCTAAAACTGCTGAATGAAGTCTTGCAATATCTCCCATTAAATAATAAAAGCCATTACCACTAACACGTCCTGCAGCATCTTTATCAAGTCCATTAAAAGAAGCCATAATATCAGCATGATAAGGTATTTCATAATTTGGAACATAAGGCTCTCCAAAACGCATCTCTTCAACATTTTCTAAATCACTCTTACCAATTGGGACATCACTTGCAATAATATTTGGAATAAGCATCATATTATTTTTTATTTTAATACGTAAATTTTCTTCTTTTAGTTCTAAAGCATCAATTTCTTCTTTCATTTTTGAAACTTGTTCTTTTAATTCTGCTGCTTCATCTTGTTTTTTATCACGCATTAAAAAACCAATTTGTTCACTTAACTTATTTTTTTCACTTTTTAACTTATCAGCTTTAGTTTGAGTTTCACGTAAAATAATATCATCATCATAAACTTCATCTACCAAAGGTAATTTTTGATCCTGAAACTTTTTTTTAATATTTTCTTTTACTAATTCTTTATTTTCTCTTATTAAATTAATATCTATCATATATAATATCTCCTTTTTTCACTAATTCTAATTTTTTAGCATTATTATATGCATAAACTAATCGGCGGATTTCTTGACACCACTTTTTTAAAACTTTAGTTTGCTTTTTTAATGGTAAATACATTATTCTTTTTGGACATAAATTATTTAACATATCATGTAATTTAGTTTCAATAGCAATAAAATTTTCCGATTCAATTATAGCAGTTATATAATCACTATAATTAGGGTACACACTTTTATCTCGCGATAAAAGATTAATGGTACTAACTATTTCAGGGCTAAAACCAAGTAATAATAAGTCACTTAAGTCTATGTAATGGTCTTCAACAATATCATGAAGTAATCCCACTATTTTTCCTTCTTTGCTACTAGACATATTGCTTACACTTTGTAAATGAAAAGTCTCAGCATTACCAGAATTATCTCTTTTTCCTTTTTTTATACAATTACCATTTTCATCTAATTTTTCAGCATAAATTCTTCCTACAATAGCTAAAGCTTTTTCATAAGTATAATTGTTTGACCAACTTACTAAATAATTTAATTCTTCTATCGTAAAATAATTTAAGATTTTACTCCATTTCATATACACATTCCCCCATCACTACTTAAACTTACCTTGAAACACTTTTAGTATACCACAATTTTAAAATAATTTATAAAAAAAAAGAAACATAATTATTTACATTTCTATTTTATATTAATTAAAAATTTATCATCTTGACTATCTATAACTAAAGTATCATTAAATTTTACTTTATCTTCAATTACTAAATTAGCAAGTAATGTCTCGATATTTCTTGTAACATATCTTTTTATTGGTCTTGCACCATAGTTTTTATCATAAGCATCATTTAGGATTTTTTCTCTTGCCACATTAGTTAATTCAATATGAATATTACTAGGAATTAAACGTATTTCAATTTCTTTAATAATTTTATCTAAAATATCATTTACAACATCTTTAGTTAATGATTTAAATATAATAATTTCATCAATACGATTTATAAATTCAGGTCTAAATGTATTTTTTAGTTCATTCATAACTAAAGTTTCACTATTATTAGTTTCTTCTAAAATATACTCACTACCTAAATTACTTGTCATTATAATTATGGTATTTTTAAAATCAATAGTTCTTCCTTGACTATCAGTTATTCTACCATCATCTAATATTTGAAGCAAAATATTAAAAACATCTTTATGAGCTTTTTCTATTTCATCAAATAAAACTATAGAAAAAGGATTTCTTCTTACAGCTTCTGTTAATTGTCCACCTTCATCATAACCTACATATCCTGGAGGAGCCCCAACTAAGCGACTTACATTAAAAGCTTCCATATATTCTGAACAATCAATTCTAATCATATGTCTTTCATCATCAAATAGTTCACTAGCTAAAGATTTAGCAACTTCTGTTTTTCCTACTCCAGTTGGTCCCAAAAAGATAAATGAACCAATTGGACGATTCGGATCTTTAATTCCACTTCTAGCTCTAATTATTGCTTCACTTACAAGTTTTAAAGCTTCATCTTGCCCTTTAACTCTAATTCCTAGATTTTTTTCTAAGTTAAGTAATTTTTCTTTTTCACCACTTACCAATTTAGATACTGGAATATTAGTCCATTTAGAAATTACTAAAGCAATATCAGAATCTGAAACTACATCAGAAAGCATTAAATTTGTAGAAGTTCCTTTTAATTCTTCCAACTCACGCTCCAGTTTAGGAATTTCACCATGACGCAATTTAGCACTTGTTTCTAAATCGTAATTATTCTCTGCCATTGTTAGATTATGACGTGCACTTTCTAACTCCTCTTTTTTCTTACTTATTTTATCATTGATTTCTTTTTCACTTTCCCATGAAGCACGCATTTCTCTTTCTTTTTTCTTTAACTCTTCTAATTCTTCGTTAATTTTATCTAAACGATTTTTAGATAGTTCATCTTTTTCCTTTTTCAAGGCTTCTTTTTCAATTTCAAGACGCATTATATCTCTAGTTAAAGTATCTAAGGGAACTGGTACTGAATCCATTTGCATTTTTATCGTAGCACATGCTTCATCTACTAAGTCTATAGCTTTATCTGGTAAAAAACGATCAGTTATATAACGATCACTAAGTGTTGCTGCAGCAACTAAAGCATTATCTTTTATATTAACTTTATGGTACACTTCAAATCTTTCTTTTAAGCCACGTAATATAGTAATTGTATCTATTACAGTTGGTTGTTTAACTAAAACTTTTTGTAATCTTCTTTCTAATGCCCCATCTTTTTCTATATACTTACGATATTCATTTAATGTTGTTGCTCCAATTAATTTAATTTCACCGCGAGCTAGCATAGGCTTTAACATATTCCCAGCATCCATTGCCCCCGATTCACCTGCTCCGACTATCATGTGAATTTCATCAATAAACATAATAATATCTCCATTACTATCTTTAATCTCTTTTAATACAGCTTTTAATCTTTCCTCAAATTCCCCACGATATTTAGCACCAGCTATTAATGCTCCCATATCAAGTTCCCAAATAGTTTTATTTTTTAAGCTATTTGGAACATCTCCAGCTACTATTCTTTCAGCTAAACCTTCTACTATAGCAGTTTTACCAACTCCAGGTTCTCCAATTAAAACAGGATTATTTTTTGTTTTTCTAGATAAAATACGAATAACATCTCTTATTTCGTCATCTCGACCTATAACAGGATCTAATTTATTATCAATAACGCTTTTTACTATATCTCGTCCATATTTTTCTAAAACATTAACATTTTCTTCATTATTGTTATACATAAATATCCCTCTTTTCTATTCGTAGTATACTACCATTATTAGCACTTGTCAATATTAAGTGCTAATAATGGATTTTATAAAAACTATATAGCAAATACTATATAGACTTATTATTCACGATATAACAAAAGTTATGCTTTAATAATAACATTCTCTGTTGTCCAAGCATCAGGATAGTCATTATCTGACGTCAAAATCCAATTTTGAATAGTTGCATCTTTGACATAAATAATTGCTGTTGTAGGCATATCAGAAAACATATTTGATTTTATAGTTACATTATTTGCATTGAAGCTACTTAAATCTAAATTGGTTAAGCTACTACAACTATAAAACATCCATGACATATCGGTTACATTGCTTGTATCAAAATTACTTAGGTCTAAACTGGTTAAACTACTACAATCTGAAAACATTCCTGATATATTTGTTACATTACTTGTATCTAAACTACTTAAATCTAAACTGGTTAAACTTCTACAATAAGAAAACATACGTGACATATCGGTTACATTACTTGTATTAAAACTACTTAAGTCTAAACTGGCTAAACTAATACACGCTGAAAACATACCTGACATATTTGTTACATTGCTTGTATCTAAACTACTTAAATCTAAACTAGTTAGGCTATTACAATTAGAAAACATATCTGACATATTTGTTACATTACTTGTATTAAAACTACTTAGATCTAAATTGATTAAAACATAACACGCAGCAAACATACGATACACATCAATTACATTGCTTGTATCAAAATTACTTAGGTCTAAATTAATTAAACTATTACAATCTTGAAACATACTTGACATATCTGTTACATTACTTGTATCAAAATTACTTAGGTCTAAATTGGTTAAACTATTACAATCCCAAAACATATCTGACATATCTGTTACATTGCTTGTATCAAAATATTCTAATCCTTCAATACTTTCTAATTTATAAAACCTATAAAATAAATTACTACTATTAGAATTTGCTTTTACTCTCTCATTGCCTTGAATATACAAAGTATAAATTGTATTGTCTTCATTAAACATTAAATAACTCATGACACTTCCATCTTTTGTTTCTGATATATCCCATGATAACTCTGTTTCTTTTGGGGTCATGACTGACTCTATTACTACATTAGAAATAAGTCTTGCATATTCATCTTGCCAAAAAGCATAGTTATCATCTCGTGCCATCATTGTCCCTCTATTATCTACTTTTGTGGCACTTGCAATTATACTTATCTTTCCTTGATAATTAGCATTCATACTATCTTCATCACTGGCTAATACTTCACTATCCATCCATATTCTTAAATTAAATTCTTTTGTTTCTCCTGCTTTTAAGATTCCTTTTGTTAATTTATAAGCATCAACTGCATCAGTAATTGTTATTTCTGTATCTAAACTGCCATTTATACTTTTATCTAACTTCGTTGTTTTCTTTGAGATACTTCCTTCACTTAAATTAACTTTTAAATACTTATCTGGCATCTTTGTTCCACTTGGATTCATTGTCTCTAAATTAATTTGATATGATGCTGCAATATTACAAATATTTTTTATCGTAAATGTATATGGTGTTTGCATCATTCCAAGTTCATCTTCTATTGGATAAGCATTACTTA
>CAOKUH010000046.1 GCA_948472605.1 uncultured Mycoplasmatota bacterium | reverse complement strand
GCAAACAAAAAGCGATATACTCTTTTTCAATATATCACTTTGTCAACAATCTGAAGCATTTAAATGCTTATTTTAAATTAAATACATATCTATTATTTCTAACACTTACAATTAAATCTATTTTTTCAGCCTTAGCAACTTCTTGCTTTGTTTCAAAAACAAAAGCCTCTTTTAAATTTTCAGGAGTTTTATTTTTTAAAGAAATAGTATAAGTTTTTCCATCTATTACATATCTTAAAGAAAATAATTTATCAAAAATCTTATTTTCTGATTTTATGTTACTTCTATACATCGAATTTTCATCTATACTATAATCCAAATTTAAAACAAATAAAGTAGTCTTTTCAATCGATCCACTTAAATTAGTCGTAATCTTATCTTTTAAAGTAGTACAATTATTTTCACTATAGCAATAATCATAAGTATAACTATAACTATTACTGAACTGAAAAGTATTAACTTTTAAAGTAGAATAGCCCAATGATGAATTTTTAAAATTGGCTGTTTTATCTAGGGTTAATACCTCTTCATTTATCGAATCTATCCTCTTAGGGCTTAATTTTATATTTTTATACTTAGCTTGTATCTCTCCCTTTTTATAACTAGCACTTTCTAATATTTTAATTATATAATCTCCTGTCAAATCTTTCTCATCTATTTCATAGACTAATACATAATATGCTTTAGTACCCTTATTAATATCTTCATTATTATATGGTATACCTAAATCAATAAAATATTCTCCTCGATCTAAAACTGGATAAAAATCTTTTTCATTTAAAACTAAACGAAAATCATTATAATCTAATTTATAATTTTTATTAGATCTATTTTCAATTAATAATTGCATTGCTAAAAAATATTTACCATTTTGAATAATATTCCCATCTAACCCCAAATTAGTAATTATACTATCAGTTGCTTGAATATTAAAATAATTATGTACCATTCTATCAGTAATATGATAGGTTCTATTGTATACGCCAAAATGCAAATAAAGAGTAGTTCCAATAAATACTACAAAAACAGCAGCAATACAACCAAAAACAAACAAATTTTCTAAAATATAATATCTAGTTTCTCTTACTAATCTTCTTAAAGTTCTTTTAGCTTTATATCCTTCAATATTAAACTCAAACTCAAACTCTTCATTGTCAATATCAGTTATTTCCATATCTTTTAAATCATTAGCAAAATCAAACTTTTTAACATCAAAGCCTATTCCTCTAATCAAAGTATAAGCAAAAAAGAAATACTCTGGCAATATTAAAACCCATGCTACATCACGATAAGCTCTTGCTGTTTGAGCAGAAATAAGATTAATTTCCATATTACTCAAAATGCTATGAGTAACTCCTATCAACATAAATAGAAAAATATAATAAATAATTGTAAAAAAATATAATCTTGTTGATTTTCTTTTCTGACGCATTAAATAATAAATAGCTATTACAACACCAATAACAATTAAAACGGCAAAATACATTAAAAAATTAATATGTTCTCCAGCAATATTAACTATATTTGTTGAATAATTATTATTTACATAATCTTTAAAAAATGAAACTATTTTTAACGTTTTACTTATTAAATATCCAATAGGTAATAATAAAAGTAAATGAATAATACGAAAATACTTAATTAAAAAAGCATAAGGTTTTCTTAGTATCATTTAAACAACCTCTTTCCTACTATAAATAATAACATAAAAAAAAAAGATAGCAAAGACTAAAAAGATAATAATAAAAATTAATCTCTACTTAACTTATATAAAAAACACACTAGTTTCTAAAAACTATGTGTCAATTATTTTTCTTAACTAATATTTGTCCTGCCAATAAATAAATTACTGGATTATTTTCTAATAGCTTATTTTGATTTATTTTAAACGTATTTGAAACAGTTTCTAATGTATCGCCTTCTTTAGTTATATAATAACTATAGCCACTTTTAGGAATTAGTATTTCTTGATTAGGATAAATAAAATCATCCATATCCAAACCATTCATACTAGCAAGTAATTCAGGATTTATGTTATACTTTCTCGCTATTTCATATAAAGTATCTCCCTTTTCAATAACATAATAATTAAAATAATTATCTTGATTTTTAGGAACAATTACTTCCATACCAGCTCTTATTTGTTCATCATAATAAATATTATTGATACTCTTAAGTACTCCCACATTCGTATTAAACATCTTCGCAACATGATCTAAAGTTTCTCCACTTTTTATAGAATATTTATCGTACATTTCATCTCACTCCTAATATAAAATATGCTAGGCGAAAAAAATGGTTAAAAAATATAAATCATATTTTTATAATTAAAATTCCATTCAAAATTTTTTAAAACTAAAACTTCACCATCTCTATCACTATAATAATATAATTTATCATCAACTAAATAATAAACTTCATCTTCATCAAAAAAAACTATATATTTAATGTTTTGATTAGACAATTTCGTTTTAAAATCCCCTTGAACTTTATATAAAACATTATTATCTAATATGTAGTTGGTAATTCTATCGTAAGTAAATAACTCTTCTTTACTAGCTAAAGTATTAATACTTATTGTTTCCCATTCTCCACTAACTAAAATTTTTCCTTTATCATTTTTACTAAATTTTTTTGCTTTAAGTTTTTTAGGATATATAATATATTCAACTTTATTATTTTTATCAAAAAGATAAGCATAATTTTTATCACTTCCCAAGAAGTAGGAATCAAACGATATTTCATTTTTTAATTCTAACTCTTTATAAGTATCCTTCTTACTATTTATAACATAAAATTTATTGAAAATATATTGTTCATCATAATTAGCTATCAATAAATTAGTATTAACTTTTATTGTTAAAGGAATATTATAAACATCCTCATTAAATATTTCTAAATACTCTTCCCCTTTATTTGATAAAATATAAAAGCCCTTATAGTTCCAAAGATAATACTTTTTATCGTTTAAATAATACATATTAACGTTATTATAAGTCTTCTCTGTATAAGCTAATTCTTTTTTATAACTTTTGAAGTCAAAATCTTCATCTTCTATTAAATGATAACTAACTAATTCTCCATCTTTTTGACATAATGGATATAAATCAAGTTTTTTTAATTTTGGAATTATACAAATGGTATTATCATTTTCTTTAATATCAATTTCATTTACCAACTTCTTTTTATGTTTATAACTACTTTTTAATTGTATATAAAAACTATTATCTTTTACTTGAAATAAAAATTCATAAGTTTTACTACTTTTATTATACTTTTCAATTATTTTAATATCATTTATAATGTATTCAATTTCATAATTTTTACTTCTAAACAATAACCATAATCCCAAAATAATTAAAATAACAAGAGTAAAAACTCTTCTTTTTTTAATCTTCCGAAATTTTACCATATTTTTGCTTTTCCTTCATCATAAATTCTGATATATATGTTTCAATTTCTGGCAAGCTTTTTTTATCTAAATTAGTAATTATAACTACTTCTTTAGCTGTATCGATAGTTATTTTTCCCCATAAAATACCACGATAAACTTGTAAGTCATTAAATAAATCAGGAGTAATAGCGTTTAGAGAATAACCAAATAATACTCTTTTTTGACCAATTAATATTCTTTTATTTGTCAAAACTATAACAGCTGTGGAAAACCAATCTAAAGGATGAGTATTCTTTTGACCAGCAAAAGTATAAATAGCCTCTTCACCAGGATTCAAATGTTTCTCAATCACATCACTATGTTTTTTTAATCTATTCCAAGTTATTGTACGTGGATATTTCTTTTTAAACAACATTACTTGTTCAAACACTCCCATAATAACACCTCTTTAATGTTATTTTAAACCAAAACCTAATTATAAGCAATTTGTTTTTAACATACCTACTTCAAAAAAATATAATAGTTATTACTATTATATTAAGATTTAATTACTATTTCATATATAACATACATTTAATTTATTGAATTAAATCAATTATCAATAAAAAAATATTTTCTTCTAGACAAACTTTAGTGCTTATTTATTTCTTTAGCTGGCATCCCAACAACAGTTTCGCCTTCTAATACATCTTTTAAAACAACTGCACCTGCTCCTATTTTTGCATTTTTACCAATGACTATATTTCCCAAAACTTGAGCATGAGCACCAATTAAAACATTATCTTTAATAGTAGGATGTCTTTTTCCTTGATTACTACTTACTCCTCCTAAAGTTACACCATGATATATTTCAACATTATCTCCAATTATAGTAGTTTCACCTATAACCACTCCTGCACCATGATCAATAAATAAATTCTTGCCAATGATTGCTCCTGGATGTATTTCTATCCCTGTTTTTCTTTTACCTTTCTCAGAAAAATATCTTGCTAAAAAATACCATTTGTGATTATAAAAAAAATGAGCTATTTTATAATAAATTTGTACTTTCAAACTAGGATACAACAAAACTTCCCACTTACTTTTTATAGCAGGATCCTTTTTTCTAATTAAATTCATTTGTTCTTTTAAAAATTTCATAATATCAACTCTAATATATTATATGATTTAAAATTAAATAAGGAAATTTTAATAACTAAAAAAGCCACCACAAAGATGACTTTTCTATTAAACATAAGCAAGTAATAAAAAGATTACAAGTAATAAAGCTAACATAATTAATGCAAATTGCCAAATATATTTAATCCATTTTTTATAAGGTATATTTAAATAAGATAACCCAAAAAATAATAATATACTAGTTGGAGCAACAAATTGCATTAAACCATTTATAGTAACATAAATTGTATGTGCAACATTTGATAAATCTCCATATGAAGCTATAATATATCCTAAGCCAAAACCAGTATATCCAAAATCAACATGGAATAATGATGTTATTGCTGCTGTAATTGTAACTATAAAAGGATTAAAGTCTTGAGACATCTCATTTAACCAATTACCAATTGTAATAGTAAATGGACTCCAATAAACAAGCACAAATACTATATATATTAATAAAAGTAATATTAAAGGATTAATAACTTTCTTTATACCTAGCATAGCATTTTCTATTACATCATCTAATTTAACACCATATATAATTACAGATAATATTAAAACAAAAGCCATAATTATAGTTATGATATATAAATCCCAAAGACCAAATGCTACGGCATTTTTTCCTAAAATATAAGAAATAACTGTAAATTCACCAATTTTTAAACCTGTTAACCAAGTATGAAATTCATTAAATGCTTCTATTCCAAAATTATTAAGCCAATCAACATATCCAAGTATTGCAAATATTGCTATAATACTAAAAAATAATACAATAGGCCAAGTTTTAACTTTAGTATTCTTATCATCCGCTACCAAAAATAAGTCTTCTGTAATGTTTTCTTCTTGTTTTTTAGAAGCTAATGTTTTTTTCAAATGACGAATAGTAAAGAAACTAAATACTATATAAGTTAAAGCTAAAATACCAAAACGAATACCAACATCTGCTGTTACAGTAATATTTTGAAAATTATTTAAATAGCTAAGAAAATATAAAAATCCTTCACTACCATAAGTTGCACCTAAAATACCAACTAACATTGAACCAAATGTACAAACAAATGAAGTCATTTTATCTAATTTCATTTTACTAGCTATATTAATAATGAATGGAATAAAGATAAATACTACATAAGTTTGAGCCAAAATACTAGTTAGTAATGTAATAATTAAAGATGAACCAAGTACAAATGCTTTTTCCTTTCCTTTTAATTTATTAGCAATTTTATTAACTAAAACTTTATAGCCACTTATATTAGTCATAATGCCATAAAATATTCCCACAAAAATTATAAACATAATTTGTTGAATAAAAAATTGTGCACTATAAACTCCAGATAACATTATATCTGCAAGACCTTCTCTTAAACGTCCTGAAGATGTAAATGTTCCACCATAAAAAGAACCAGATGGAATAACCCAAGTAAGTACTATAGTTACTAATATTGCTAATAGAACAATTTTAACTAGGTCATGTTTTTCAAACATGCTTTTTATTTTTTTCATAATCATCTACCTCCTAAAAAAATTATATCACAAAATAACGCAAAAAAAAGACTATTATGTCTTTTTAAAGTGAAATTTTGAAGAAAATAGTCTCTTTTTCCTTATTACTTGCAATATATTCCATCTAAAGTCATACCACTAGGACACCCATAACGTACCTTAGCTGGTATAGTCGCTTCTTTAACACATTTATCTCCTTCTAAAGTAAAACTAGAATCTTCACACAAATATGTATATTTTTTATTGCTTTCATCTTTTTCATCTTCTATTTTTATAAGGCAAGCTCCCTTGTGTTGATTATAATCTATTCTAAAATATCCTTTTATTTCTTTGGTACAACTTTCTCTTAAGATATCTATTACTTCATCCTCCGTTAATTCATATTCATTCATAAATTCTTTAAAATCAAATTGTACTTCAATATAATCTTTTTCCTCTTCGGCATAAGATATAGTATATTTTTTGGCATCAATTACTATTTTAGTAATACATTCATTACCTCTTAAAACATCTCCATCAGAACAATAATAAATTTCACTAGCTTTTTGTTTTATAACATTCGGTTCTTTCTTATTTTCAATTGGCTCTATTGGATTTTCTTCTTGAATAGGCATATCATTATCTTCTTTATTTTTCTCTACCTCTTCATCTTCTTTTTTTTCATTATTGTTATCTTCTTTTTTATTATCATCTTGTTTCTTATCCTCTTTTACCACATTATGTTCACTAAAAAATTTTTTATTAAACTTATAAAAACCCAAACCAGCCCCAAATAAAATTACCAATATAATAATAACTTTAACAGATTTTTTTATTTTCATATAAACTCCTCTACTTAATTTGAATTATATCAAAAAATCTCTTACTTTAATAGTAAAAGATTAATTTTTCTTATTACGATATCTATCTTTAGGATCCAAATATTGTTTACGAAGACGAATATCTTCTGGAGTAACTTCTACATATTCATCATCTTCAATAAATTCTAACGCCTCTTCTAAAGTGAATTTCTTTGGAGTAACTAGATTAATAGCTTCATCTGCTCCACTACTTCTAGTATTAGTTAAATTTTTATTTTTGCATGGGTTAACATCAAGGTCATTATCCCTATTATGTATACCAACTATCATTCCTATATATACTTCTGTTGCTGGTTCAATAATTAAAGTTCCACGTTCTTGTAAATTCCATAAAGAATATCCTAAAGCTTTACCATTTTCCATAGAAACTAAAACACCATTTTTACGTCTCGTAATTTCTCCAACATAAGGTTTATAGTCTTCAAAGCTACGAACCATTATTCCTTCTCCACGAGTATTTGTAATAAATGAACTTCTATAACCAATTAAACCTCTAGTAGGTGCCAAAAATTCTAAATGAGTTCCACCATTTTCACTTGAAACAACAAGTAATTGTCCTTTTCTTTCTTGTAAATCACTAATTACCGAACCAGAATATTCATCAGGACAATTTATAATAACTCTTTCAAAAGGTTCATATTTTTGACCATCTCTTTCTTCTAATAAAACTTGAGGTTTAGAAACTGATAATTCATATCCTTCACGGCGCATGTTTTCTAAAAGTATTGATAAATGTAATTCTCCACGACCACTTACTTTATAACCATCAGCATTTTCTAAAGGTTCAACAACAAGTCCAACATTAGTTTGTAATTCTCTTTCTAATCTTTCTTTAATATGACGAGTTGTTAAAAACTTCCCACTTTTACCTACAAAAGGAGAATTATTAACTAAAAAGTTCATAGAAAGTGTTGGTTTTTCAATTGCAATTGGCGGAAGAGGATTAATATTATCTTTAGCACAAATCGTATCTCCTATAGATATATCATTACAACCCGCAATTGTTACAATATCTCCATAATAAGCAATATTTTTTTCTAATCTATTTAATCCTTCATTAACAAATAGTTTGGTAACTTTAAATGATGATAAACTTCCATCATTTTTAGATAGTGAAATAGTTTCTCCTAGCTTAATACATCCTTTAGTAATTCTACCAATTCCAAGTCTTCCTATATATTCATCATAACCTAAATTAGATATTTGTAATTGTAATGGATCATTTTCATTACCTTTAAAAGGCTCCACCATATTTAAAATGGTATCAAGTAAAGGTTCAATAGAGCTAGATTCTTCATCTAAAGATTTTTTAGCTATACCATCTCTTGCTACTCCATAAATTATTGGAAAATCAAGTTGTTCATCAGTAGCATTTAAATCCATAAATAAATTAAATGTCATATCTACAACTTCTAAAGGTCTCGCATCTTTTTTATCAATTTTGTTAATAAATAAAATAGGTCTTAAATTTTGTTCTAAAGCTTTTTTAAGTACAAATCTAGTTTGAGGCATTGGACCTTCTGCAGAATCAACTAATAAAACAACTGTATCTACAGTTTTAATAACTCGTTCAACTTCACTAGAAAAATCAGCATGCCCTGGAGTATCTACTATATTAATCTTTGTATCTTTATAACGTATTGCACAATTCTTAGAATAAATAGTAATACCTCTTTCTCTTTCTATATCATTACTATCCATTACACAATCAACAACTTTATCGCGCTCAGAAAAAACTCCATTCTGTGCTAATAAAGCATCAACCAAAGTACTTTTACCAGCATCAACGTGGGCAACAACTGCTATATTTATAATTTTATCCATAAACTCAACTTCTTTCGTTTTACCTGTGAAATTATACAACAAAAAAAAGCACTTTGCAAGAAAAAAACTTCTAACAATATGCTTATTCCCCCTTATTTACTCTCATTAAAACCCTTAAACCATTTCTTGAATGTTTTAATAAAAAATGACAAAGCAACAACTATATATACAATTTCAATAATTAAGCCCCAAATAGCAAGCACATTAATATTACTATTTAATATTGTCTCAATAAAACGATCCCCTAAATCTCTTACAAATATAAAAGGAATTTTTAAAACACAAGTAACACATAAAAGAATTAATAAATCCAATAAAATTTTAGTTCTTTTTCTACCATCACTATTCTTTAATATTGTACTTAAATCTACTAGTGCATTATAAAATTCTTTAAACCAACCTTTATTATCCTGAATTTTTTTATAATCAATATTATTTTTCTTACAAACACTTTTTACTATCTCATCAAGCCCTCCAAAACTTTCAATAACTTCTTTATCTGATTTTTTAGAACTATCAATTTTATTTATATAATAAAGTACCTCTTTCTCTAATGTATCTTTATCTAAAAAAGATAAACGCTTACGTAATATTTTCAAAAACTCTTTTCTACTCATAAATACCTCCATCGTCTTTATTATATATCAAATCTTCATAGTAAGTACATTTATTTTTTTCTTTTAATGAATTTACTATAGTAAAATTATTATAAGTAACTTGATTTTTAGCAAATGTCGCAACAATTGTTTTCTTATCCTCTTCCTTAATACATACTTTATCTTTCATCAAAAAGATAGTATCATTCTTTCTTTCAATTAATTCATTATTATTTATAATATCTAGTTGTCTTATGATACTAACAGGAGAATAATATAAAGGAACATTAGGCATAAATCTTGCTATATAACCAGTTTTCTTATTAAGATGAATAATATTTCTTAAATATAGATTAACAATCGATTTATCTCTCTCTATATAATAACCATAAAAACTTTTCTTCAAAGTTATCTTTAAATTTTCTAAAATATCTACAACCTCTACTAAAGATTTAATAAATGTTTCAAAAGTTTTCATTTTAATAATACTAAAATATTTAACTCTTATTTGAGTATTTTCATAATGATCTAATGTCATAAAAGCATCATTAAAAATATGAATACGATTAGTTAAAATAAGCTTATTAATGATTTCTTTAATATTTCGATCACTTAAAATATCTTTTTCTATTAATATCATTATACATTCTCTCAAAAAGGAAGATGCAACAAAACAAGCTGACTTCTCTTCAGTAGTAAGTGATTCAAAAGTTCCTTTTAAATTATTATATAATGCTTCTTTATTAAATTCTTCATAATAATTATTCTCTATCATTGGTGGAATATTTATATCTAAATTTTCAAAATCAACTAAATAGTCTCCTAAAACGTTTTCTGCTATATTCTCTCTATTTTGATATTTTTCTATAATTTGCTTTTTTTCATTCTCAATATAAGTTTTTAAATCTGGCATTTTTCTACATTGGCTAGCATTATCTACTTCTCTAAGAGAATCAAGTACATCTTGTTTTGTTTGAAATACTCTTCTTTTTGTATTCAATGCATCTGAAACTATATTCATCTTTTTAGTTATATCTTCCATTTCCCAAGTATACCTATTTAATAAGTAGGTATTTTGAATAGTTGAAGTACTAGATTCTATATTAACTAAATAATTATATAAAACATTTATAAAATTTTTAATATCTGGAATAGTTTCTAAAGATAACAATTTATCATGTAATTCCTTAAGCAACGCTTCAACTTCACTTTCTTCATCATTTAATAAATCTAATGTTTCTATTTCAGTATTAACACCTTTTTTATATAAATTAAGTTTAGTTTTATATTCTTCTTTTAATTTTTTTAATGCTTCTTTCATTTCTGTAACTTTTAAATAAACTTCATTTTGAATACGGATTTTTTCCTTTAAAACAAGAATTAAAATAGTAGCTGTTCTTAAAAGTTCACGTTTTTTTATATTCTCTTTAGGATCAACAAATATAACTTCTTTTTCATTAAAATTTTTCATAATATCTATCGTTAAGGCTGTACTTTTATACATATAACTAACTTGAGGATTACTAATTTCATAATTATCAAATAAAACATCAATATTAGCACTATCTTTATTATTCATATACCACCAATATTTATAAACTTCACTTTCAGCCTCTTCTAAAGTTTTTATATAAATAACTCTATCTAAATTCCCATAATGTTTATTAGGCCATGAAAAGACAATACCCAGATTTTCTTTATCTCGATATACAAAAGGTGCACGATTTAAAGAATAATAACCATATTTTTTTAAAACATTAAAAATTTGTTCTTCTGTTATCATATTGCTTTTCCCCTTTATTCTTTATTAATTATAACATATTGATTTTATTTTTGCTACTTGATAATTACATGATTTCGAAGTATTATTAAAATGAAAGGAAAGATGCTATGAAAGAAGTAAAAGCCACTTTAATTAAACCACAAAAACCAAAAGATAAAAACAATGATAATAATATGAAAATTTTGGGACCAATAATTATGCTTATTTTGGGAATTATTCTTTTAACTAATTCTAGTAAAGCTGTTATAATTGTATGTTATGTAATTGGTATTGTTTTTTTAGTAATCGGAATATATAATTTATTACTTTTCTATAAAACAAAAAAAGAATATAATTATGAAGATAATAACAAATTAGTTTTTGGATCTAGTACAATGTTTATTGGTATCATAATTTTATTATTATCAAGCGCCATTGAAACTTTTTTAAGATATATTATTGGTATTATTTTAATCTACAATGGAGTTCGTAATTTTGTTGTATCTTTAAAGGAAAAAAATTATATAACTTTAATTATTGGAGTTATTTTAATAGGTATGGGCTTATATACAATATTTGCTCAAAATATTATTTTAGAAATTATTGGAGCCTTATTTATAATCTCAAGTATTATTGATTTTATAAGTTTACTTAGGCCAAAAAAATAAAGCTAACTATTTAGCTTTCAGACTGTTGACAAATAAGTTCAATAGTCTTTTTATTTAATAAAAAATATAGT
>CAOKUH010000045.1 GCA_948472605.1 uncultured Mycoplasmatota bacterium | reverse complement strand
TTCCACTACTATTCACCTATATTAATAATACCCCCCCCCCGTCTAGGCTTGTCAACAAAAAAAGCCAATTGGGATATATTTTTTACTAACCCATATTGGCATTTTTTTACTCATTATCAACTAATACCGCTTTTATTCTTCTTACTCCAGCACTACTAGCCTCTTCTTTTTGAATTTTAAAAGTTCCTAATTCTTTAGTATTTTTAACATGAGGTCCACCACATAGTTCTTTAGAAATATCTCCTATGCTATATACAGTAACTATATCAGGATAACGTTCAACAAACATACATTCAGCCCCTGTTTCCAAAGCATCAGTTTTTGACATTTCTTCAACAACAACATCAAGTCCTGCATTTATCCAACTATTAACCAATTCTTCACACTTTAATTTTTCTTCATCACTCAATTTATGATCACAACTAAAATCAAAACGCATACGCTCACTGGTGATGTTGCTTCCCTTTTGATGAACACATTCTCCAACTACAACCTTTAAAGCTGCATTTAATAAATGAGTTGCTGTATGATATCTAGTTTCTATTTCTCCATTACCAGCAAGACCTCCCTTAAATTTACCAGATGAGGCTGTTCTTGATAATTCTTGGTGCTTAATAAATCTTTTTTTAAAACCATCTTCATCTACTTTAAGATTTTTTTCCATAGCAAGCTCAATAGTTAATTCAAGAGGAAATCCATAAGTGTCATATAAATGGAAAGCATCTTCTCCATTTATATTTTCATTATTTATAGTAACTTTTTCAAATTCTTTTAGACCTTTTTCTAAAGTTTTATTAAACTTTTCTTTCTCTGTTTTTAATACTTCTAAAACAATATTTTCATTATCCCCTAATTCTTGATAATAATTTCTATATTTGTTAATTATTAATTTTGCAATTTCACATTCCCAATCACTATTTATATCTATATTTAAAGTTCTAGCATGACGAATTGCTCTTCTTATTAATCTTCTTAAAATATATCCTTGATCCGTGTTACTTGGTTTAATTAATGCATTATCAGCACTAATAAAAACTGCGGTTCTTATATGATCTGCAATAATCCTCATACTTTTTTCATTTCCTTTATAAGGTTTATTAGCTAATTGTTCAATTATATTTATAACATCAATCCAAATACTTGATTTATAGTTATCATCTACACCTTCTAATATAGAAACAGTTCTTTCAACACCCATACCTGTATCAACGTTTTTCTTTGGCAATTCAGTAACACTACCATCTTTATCTTTATAATATTCCATAAAAACATTATTCCAAATTTCAACCCAATGATTATCTTCTGGATCAAAAATTTCTGGTATTTCCTCATCACTTCTCCAATAAAAAATTTCAGTATCTGTTCCGCAAGGCCCTTTCTCTCCTACACTCCAAAAATTATCATCAATTGTTTTAGCTATATGTCCTTCTAAAATACCTAAACTTTTCCATTTATTATAACTTTCAGCATCAAAAGGTATTACGTCATTTCCTGCATAAACTGTTACGGCCAATTTATTTATAGGAATATTTAAAACTTCTGTTAAAAATTCAAAACTCCATGCAATACTTTCATCCTTAAAATAATCTCCTAAACTCCAATTTCCCAACATTTCAAAAAAAGTTTGATGTGTTGAGTCTCCCACAACATCTAAATCTGTTGTACGAATACATTTTTGATAATCACAAAGTCTAGTTCCATAAGGATGATTTTCCCCTAATAAGTAAGGAATCAAAGGTTGCATTCCAGCAGTATTAAACAAAACTGATGGATCATTTTCTGGTACTACAGGAGCACTAGGAATTTGTTTATGTCCTTTGCTTATAAAAAAATTAATATATAGATCTTTTAAATTCATGTTCATTCTCCTTCTATTTTTTTTGTAATATTTTCCAATATAATTTTTGCAAATATGTTAATTTCTTCATTATTTACAATATAATCATAATCATTATATTTTTTAAAATCATGTTCTGTAATATGATTTTGTTCTTCTATAGTTAATTTATTATTTATATTTTCGTTTTTAACCAAAATAGTAACCACATCATATTTACTACGTTTTAATTCTTCTAACTCTTTTTCTAAATGCACATCAGATATCACAACTATATCAAAATAATTTTCATAAATTTTTAAATCTTCAAACATTCTTCTAATAAAGAAATATTCATCATTTAATGAAACTCTAATAAACGAACCCATATCTTGTAAAAATTTACGTGGTTTATTTTCTCTATTTCCATCATAACCAATAATTTCTTTAGCATACATTTTAATGTATTTACTAAACTCAGTTTGAATCGCCCGTAAACTATGAGCTTTAGCTTCTAGTAAAATTCTTTCTCCTAAATACGTTTTACCAGATGAAGCACCCCCTGCTATTAATATTATTTTCATATTATCCTCCTAATAATTTAAGGTTTTCACTCTAAAATTATTAACTATATGTAATTTAGTATATCATATAATAAAAGAAAACTAATAATTTTTTAGTTTTCATCTTTTATAAATCTTAATTGCTCCATTAAATTATATAATAATATTTCTTTTCCTTTTATTTCTTTTTTTAAAATTTCAATTTGTTTTTGGATTTCTAAAATAAATTTATCTACATCATTCATTTTAATACCCTTTTTTCTTGATTAGCTAATGCCATATTTATTTCTTCCTTAATAAGATTTATTTTATCATCAAGTAAAATTCTTAAATCTTTTAAATTTTCTAATTCACGTTTTAAATCCTCTAAAGATTTTGATTGATTTTTGAGATAATATTTCATAACTATACTAACTTTTTTCATTATCTCCATTCTACTAACCATTCCAAGTCCTTTGACATTTTTAAGTTCAATCTCTAAAGTATCATTTTTAAATTTAGTAAAAAATTCTTGGGCATTATCACAAAAATAAGCTCTATTTAGGGCATTAGAAGTTCTAATAGAAAACCCTAATAAATTATATAAATCTTTACTAACTAAATTTACATCTTCAATATTGATAAGAGGATCTTCATTATAATATTTACATCTTAGAATTTTAGTTGTATTTATTATTTCTTTATAAGCAATAGTCTCTTCACTTAAATTATCTTTATTTTTATCCACAAATGTAAATAATTGACCTAAAGTTTTTATATTTTTACTATTTAAATAACTTAAAACTTTATTAGTAAAATAATATTGCAAACTTTCAACATTTTTGTTCTCAATGATTTCTTGTTTAGTTTCTTTTTTGTCTTTAAAATCTATTTCTTCTTGTTCATTTTTGCTTAAACATTGTTTTACATGATTTTGATATTTTTCAGGAATAATTACATGTAACATTTGCAACTCTTCTAAAAATCTTTTAGTCAAAATTTTATAAGTAACATATTTAATTAATTCTGGATATATTAAAACCGCACTTTTACACATTTCATACGTTTTATATTCATCTGGAACAAATCTTAAAGCTTTTTTATTTTTTAGGACAGCAACTATACAAAATTCTTTTTTTCGTTTTTCTCTTGGAACATGCGCTAAAGAAAGACCATTAATATCCAATGCAAACCAAATAATTTTGTCAGTTAAATATTGTGCTGGAATATATTTTAATGAACGATAATCTTTTTTTATAGCTATCTTTTGAACATCAAAAGTTTGATATTTTCCTGGTACAAATTTAATGTTAAAAGCATCGTCAATCAAAGCTTTTTTTACTATATCTAATGTGATGAATTCTTCTGGTATAATCTCTATAAATTCACTACTATATGCTAATAATTTATTAACAATCTTTAAATTAAAAATATCTGGTACTTCAATTATTTTTTCCCATAAGCCGCCATTTAATTTTCTTAAATAAATCAAAGATTTTTTTAAAGATTTTTCATTATCAACTAATTCCTCTAACATTTTGCTATTTAACTTATATTTCATAAGTCCCAAGGTTATAAATATAATTTTAAAGTCTAAATCTACTTTTTGATAACATTTATCACATATTTGGGTTCTTAAGTAAGGATCTTTTATATATAATAAAATTGTTGGATAAATATCTGCTATTTCATCTAAAAACTCTTTAGTAATGTACATTTTAGGAACATAATTAATAGCAGCAGGTAATCTTCTAACAAATCTATTACATTGTTCCTGAGTTATATCAACAATTAGCTCTAAATCTTCTATTTTAGTAGAATTATTAATAAAAATATCAATTAATTCTGGACTTTGAAATATTTTAGGTATATCCCTTATGCCAAAATCAGGAGCTGTACGACATAGCCAATTGAAAAAATATTGATTACACAAATCTTTATTAAAGATAATCTTATTAGAATTATATCCATATGGCTCTAAAATTGTTTCATATTCCGGAAAAACATAAGATTTATTTGTTGTATTATCTATTATAGTAAATGTTCTTTTTTTACTTAAATCTTTTAAATTGTAATAATCTGCATAATAATTTTTAGGCATTTTTCCCCATGCGTATCTTTCATTCATTAAAATCAACTTCCTTTACAAATTTTGCCTATAATAACACTTTTCTTAAAATATATCAAATATATCAAATAAAAAAAGGATTTCTCCTCTTACTTATAAATAATATTAATTTTTATTTAGTATTTGATACTTATTTTGAATAAATTCCCATATTACTTTCAATAAAGCTATACATGGTGTTGCTAAAATCATTCCTATTATTCCAAATAAGTTATTGAATATTAAAAGTCCTATCATAATAGTTACTGGATGTAATTTCATTGTTTTACTCATTACTACTGGTTGTAATATGAAATTTTCAACACATTGGACAACAACACAAATTATAAGTGTCATAACCCCAATAAATGTGCTTTGGCTAAAACCAATTACAACAGCTAGAGCTCCACCTATATATGGTCCTACATATGGTATTAAGTCAGTAATACCACAAAATAACCCAAATAAAACTGGAGCTTGTAAACCTATAACAGCAAAACCAATAGAATCACAAACAAATACCATCATAGCTACTAAGAATGTTCCATTAACACTCTTTCTAACTTCTCCTCCAATATTATTTAAAAGAACTTGGGCTTCAAATCTTTTTCTTTCTGGCAAAAGATTTAAGAAATGTCTGCTTATTGAATCAAAATCAAATAACATATATAAACCAATAAATAGACCTAGCCCTATAGTAACTAAACTAGAAAAGAAATTAACCATTATATTTAAAAGTGTTGTTGGGAAAGTTGTAGTAAAGCTAGTTACAGCACTTTCTAAAGTAGTCATAACATTATTTCTAATAGAATTTATATCTAATCCCTCTACATTTCTAAATCTTAAAAATATATCATTAATACTTGCTTTAACTTCATTAAATATTGTAGGCAAATTACCAATTAGTTCATTTATTTGAGCATAAACAGTTGGTACTAAAAATCTTAAAAATATAACAACAATAAGCAAAAATATTATATAAACAATTATTGACCCTGCCATTCTTGGTATTCCTTTTGCTTCTAATTTTTTAACCAAAGGATTAAATAACCAAGCTATAACAAAACCAATAAATAATGGAGCTAATATTTTCAATAAGTTTAAAATAAAAGTTAAAATTCCCCATTCTTTTACTAATAATGTAACAATTAAAACACAAGCAATAATCATCGCCACATATAAGATGTGTAAAATTTTACTTGAAAGACTTACTACTTCATTAATATTTTCTATATTTAATTCTGATTTCTTTTTATTCATGAGCAAACACCATCCTTTACAAGCTCACCATCTAAACTAAAACTTTTGGCATCAAGTATTTTAACAGGAACAATTTTGCCAATTAAATCATCCCCACCAGTAATATTTATTAATTTCATAGTATCAGTATACCCATAAACTTGCGTTTTATTTTTAATATTTTTATCTATTACTAAAACTTTAACAATACTACCATTTAATTTTTCATTATTTTCTTTAGAATATTTATTTACTAAATCATTTAATCTTTGTAATCTAGCTTCTTTTTCTTCTAAAGTAATATTATCTTTAATTTTACTTGCTGGAGTACCTTCACGCGGACTATAAATGAAAGTAAAAGCTGAATCAAATTTACAATTATTTACAACATCTAAAGTTTCTAAAAAGTCACTTTCTGTTTCATTAGGAAATCCTACAATAATATCAGTTGTAATACTAACATTTTTTATTTTAGATTTAATTTTATTAAATAATTCTAAATATTCTTGTTTTGTATAACGTCTTCCCATTAATTTTAATATTCTATCACTTCCACTTTGAAGCGGTAAATGAATATAAGGCATTATATTATCATATTTAGCTATTGTATCAATCATTTCATCCGTAAAATCCCAAGGATGACTTGTAACAAATCTTATTCTATCTATTTTAGTCTCAGCTACTTTTATAAGTAAATCTTTAAAATCATAACCTAATTCTAAATCTTTACCATAAGCATTAACATTTTGCCCAAGCAAAGTTACTTCTTTATAGCCTTTATTTTTTAATTCTATAACCTCTTCTACTATGCTTTCTATTTTTCTACTTCTTTGTTTTCCTCTTGTATAAGGAACTATACAATAAGTACAAAATTTATCACAACCATACATAATATTTACCCAAGCAGTTATTTTAGAATCTCTACTATACTTAATACCTTCATAAACATCCCCTTCAATACTATAAACTTCTATGTCTTGGCATTTTTCTTGATGCTTAATTATTAAATGTGGCAGTTCATTTATATTATGAGTGCCAAAAACTATGTCAACATAAGGATGTTTATTTTTTATTTCAGAAACTACATTTTCTTCCTGAGACATACAACCACCTATAGCAATCATTAAATCAGGTTTTTCGCGTTTCAAATGTTTACATCTTCCTAAATAACCAAATACTTTATCATGAGCATTTTCTCTAATGGCACAAGTGTTTAAAACAACTATATCGCTTTCTTCTAAAGTATTTGTTTCACTAAAACCTAACATTTCTAAATAAGCTCTAATTTCTTCTGAGTCATGCATATTCATTTGGCATCCATAGGTTCTTAGAAAATATTTTTCCCCTTGAAATTTATTATCAAAATCATAATTATTAATTTTTTCCAAAACAATTTTATTAGTTCTGTTTCTAGCTTCATCCAAGTTAGGTAAATTCATTATTACACCTCCCATATATATCACGTATTATAGCACTCTATTAAATATTTGACAACTTTGGTAATTCAAATGTCTTGCTTTTTTATAGTTAATTTCTAAGTAAAGGTAAACTCTTTAAATGGGTTACAAATTACAATATAGCAACATGTAAAATAAAGCTCCATATTTTAGAAAAATATTTACTATATTGTTTATAATATAATAAAAACTTATCTTATTCTATTATTGTAGCACTTATACTTGGCCCGAAAATAATCATGAAAAATTCAAAAAAAGGATTGACAAGTAAAGTTTTTTTCTGCTAGACTGAAATAGACTTTTTACTTACAACTTATTTAAATAAGCTTTAAAGCTCGAAATAAGCGTTTTCGGGAATTTTTTGGTTTTATAAAATAGAAAGAAGGTATAAATATGGATTTATTAAACAAAAAACAAGAAGAGCTAAACTTAAAAGTAACTAGTGATTACTTAAATAAAAAAATCGAAGAAATGGAATTAAATATTTTTGAAGATACCGAAAAAATTAAAGAATTCCGAAGATATGCTTGGGAAAATAAAGGCGGCATGGATAAACAAGAATTAAATGCAGTAAGGACTAGCAATGAACAAGAAGCTCTTCTTATGTTAAGAGAAAGAGATTATTTTAAAAAATTATTAAAAATTAAAGATAGTCCTTATTTTGCTTCAATCGTTATAGATGATGAAAACATGGATAAGAAAAAGATTTATATTGGTATGACTTATTTAAAAGATGAAAAACTAGATAATTTAATTTATGACTGGCGTGCTCCAGTATGTAGTATCTTTTATGATTATGAGTCTGGTGAATGTCATTATGAAGCTCCTGAAGGTATTATTAATACTTTTTTACATCAAAAAAGACAATATAAAATTGAGAAACAAAAATTACTTAGAATAATTGATAGTTCAATTAATATAGATGATGATGTACTTCAAGAAGTTTTAGCAAACTCATCAAGTGATAAAATGAAAAATATTGTAACAACTATTCAACAAGAACAAAATAGTGTTATCAGAAATATAAAAGATAAACATTTAATCGTTCAAGGAATAGCTGGTTCTGGTAAAACTAGTGTTGCACTTCATAGAATTGCTTTCTTATTATATAAAATAAAAAATTTATCATCTGATAAAGTTTTAATATTCTCCCCTAACCAAATATTTACCGAATATATTTCAAATGTATTACCTGAACTTGGAGAAGAAAATACTCTTCAAACAACATTCCATGATTATCTAAAAAGGATGATTAAAGAATATAAAAATGTGGAATCTTACATTGATTTTTTAAATCGATACTATATTGATACGACTAAAAATATTGAAGTTCTAAAATATAAACAAAGTGATGAAATTATTAATGATTTAGAAAAATTTGTTAAAGATTTAGAAAAAAACGTTTCTTTTAAAAGTGGAATCATTGAAAATAAGGTATTTGAATATTCCAAAAATGAATTAAATGATATGTTTCATAATCGTTATTCTAGTGTAGTTTTTTTTGAAAGATTAGATGCGATGGCTACAAAACTATCTGAAAGTAATTATAATGGGAGCAAGAAAAAGAAAGCTACATATCATAAATTATTATTAGAGGCTTTAGACTTTAAAAAAGATTATAAATTAATTTTGCAAATGTTTTATAAAAGTCAATTTTTCAAATTAGAAATAAGTGATGCAGAGATTAAAAACCTTAACTATAATAAAAAAATAGCTTATGATGATGCTTTAATTCTAGTATACTTAAAAGGCTTAATGGAAGGATTTTATTATGAAAAATATATTGAACAAGTAGTAATAGATGAGGCTCAAGACTATAGCTATTTACAATATGTTATTTTAGGTAAAATATTTAAGAAAGCCTCATTTACTATATTAGGAGATATTAACCAAAATATTAATCCTTTTTATGATTATGATACTCTGAATAAACTTAATAATATTTTTATTGGAAAATATATTGAACTTTCTAAAACATATCGTTCTAGTGAAGAAATAATAGAATATGCTAATGAAATATTAAATTTACATCACGTTTGTGCAATTAGAAAAAATGTCAATAAACCTGTTATTAAAAGAAATAATATCAAAACTTTAAAAGAAGATATTAAATATTTAAGAAATAATTATAAATCATTAGCAATTATTACTAAAAATAGTGATGCTGCTTTAGAGCTTTATAATTACTTAAAAGCAGATTTTGACATATCTTATGTTGATATTAATAGTACAGATTTTCAAAAAGAATTTGTAATCATGCCTGCCTACTTAGCTAAAGGATTAGAATTTGATTCTGTTATTGTTTATCAAGATAAGCTAAATTATTTTACTAAAGAGGAAAAGAAACTATATTATGTTTCTGTTACAAGAGCCCAACATGAGCTTTATATTTATACTTAAAGATACGGAATAAATATTTGACTTAATGCATAAATAATGATAAGATTTTAAAGAAAAGAAATTTTGGAGGTGCAAAATGGCTAAAAATATATCAAAAAAGAAACCTTTAGTGGTTAATTTAAGAAGTAAAGCATGTAATGCAGTAAAGTCTCGTCAAAAACCAAATCTACAAAAAAGAAAAATAAATGGTAAAACAGTTTTAATTACTGCTAGAGAAGCTAAAAAAGTAGCTTAGTTAAATTTAACTAAACTACTTTTTTATTTGTCATTTGTTATATCTCCATTTCCTGATACCGGAATAGATTCTCCTAAATAAGTAGGATTTAATTTAAAAAGACATTTTATAAAATCTTTATCTCGCGCTAATACTTCCCTTAACTCTCTTTTGATCTGTCCACTATACATCCTACTATCAGATGCCAAACCATAAGCCGCTATCCCTAAAGATTTAGCTATATATAAAGCTCGATATAAATGATATTTTTGAGTAACTATAATGACCTTTTTTACATTAAAAACCTCTTTAGCGCGATATAGACTTTCATATGTCGAAAAACCAGCATGATCCATAAAAATATTTTCAGATGGTACACCATTATCTATTGCATAAGATTTCATAATATTTACTTCATCATAATACTTTGTTCCATGATCTCCACTCATTATTATTTTAAGATTAGGATTATGTTCATATAATTTAATTGACTCTTTTAAACGCTCCTCTAGCATAGGACTAGGATTATTACCCCAAACAGCTGCCCCTAAAACTACAATAGCTGAAACATCCTCTAAATTACTTGCTTTTTCTAAACTAATTACTTGTTTTTTAGTAGTTAATATTACAAAAAAATTTATAACTAAAACTAAAATAAATAAGCTAACAATAAAAATTATTAAAATTTTTATTATATTTTTTAAAATTTTTTTCATATTATAACCTCTTTATTTATTCTTACACCAATTTGCTAGAGCACAACTCTTTTCCAAATAGTCTTTATGAAAAGGTTTTAAAACATTTAAACAACCATCACAAATTTGTTCTAGTCTATATTTACAACTACTATACAAAAGTCCACAAATAAATCCAATATTCTTTTCTTTTATAAAATTCATATATTTCCTTCTTTTTCTAAATCAATATTAGATAAGGCACCTAAATCATATACTGTATATCCTAGTTTTATTAATGTATCATAAGCCTGCTTACTTCTTGCTCCACTACGACAATAAACAAAAATATTTTTATCTTTATCTAGCGAAACATTTTTATCTATCTCATCATAAGGTATATTTATTGCTCCTTTTATATGACTTTCTAAATATTCATCAGAAGTTCTAACATCAACTATTATATATTCTTTTTCTTTCATAATTTCTTTATAATTATTTTTATCATTCTTACTACCACATCCAATAATAAATAAACAACTAAATAATATAATCAACATTTTTTTCATCTTTATTTACCTCTCTTTTCTTTAATAATTATAACAAACAAATGCTAAAAATTAATAAAAAAATTTATATCACTATACATTATTATTTAAATATTCTTTTATAATACTATAACTTTTAATTAATTCATTATTATTTATTTTACAATTAGCAGGAGAAGTACTTGGTAAATTAATTACTTTTAGTTTCAAGCTATCCTTAAAATATTTTAAATAATATTTATGAGCAGTTTTTCCTGTCGTAAAAATAACTTTTATTTGACTTTTTTTAATGATTTTTTCTAAATCATTAGGTACTTCATTTTTAATACTATTATCACTTGAACCATTTATTTCGCACTCTTTTAACACATCCCACAATGCTATATTATAATCTTTTAAAAATTTTACTTTATCTAATATTTTTACTTCAAATACATTTTCTAAAGTTTTCCAAAATCTATTTTGGGGATGAGCATAATAAAATTTTGCTTCTCTAGATTTAACACTTGGCATTGTACCTAGTATCAAAACTTTTGAAGATTTAAAAAAAACTGGTTCTAAATCATGTGTTACTTTATCCATAATATCCCTCTTTTTTATTATAAGATATTTTTCTAAAAAAACATACTAGATAGATAATTATTACTATGATATCATAATATTAACATGACATCATTCATGTATATAAAGGAGTGTGAGTTTATGAATGAAACAAATGTTATAGAGGAAAAAGAAAGAATAAGTGAAAATAAAAAGAATTTACTTATAATTGGTAGTATTATTTTATTACTTGTAGTTTTAGGATTAGGATGCTACTTTGTTTTTAAAAAAACAACATCAGATTCTAAGAAAATCTTTGAAGTATCTTTAGACACAATATACGAAAATGCAATAAAAACCTTAAATGAGACAGCGAAAGATAAGTTTGCCTCA
>CAOKUH010000044.1 GCA_948472605.1 uncultured Mycoplasmatota bacterium | reverse complement strand
AAACAAAGGCTTAGGAAGATTTTACTTTCTTAAAAGTGTTTAAGTTGAGATCATAAACAAGTACTAGTTGCAATAATTATAAAAAACCTAAATAGAAAATAATTATCTATCAATTATATAAATATGGATTTATTAAAAAAAATGAATTATACTAAAGAAAACTAAATTCATGACAAATATTTTTATTAAATTAAGTAAAGGAGAATAAAATTATGTTTAAATACTCTATGGATAACAAAAGATATCATACCTTAAATTATTACTATCATACAATTTTTAATCATAAAGTATTTAAAGTAAGTTTAAATGCTAATTTTTCTTGTCCTAACTTCAAAAATGGCAATGGTTGTATTTTTTGCTTACATGGTAGTAACGATTATGATATTTCTAAAAATAATGATTTAATAGTTCAATTTAACGAAGTAAAAAAGACTTTAGAAAAAAAATGGCCTAATAGTTACTATATTGGCTATTTTCAAGCTAATACAAATACCTTTGCTCCTTTAAATATATTAAAAGAAAAATATGAGAGTATTTTAAACTTAGATAATGTTGTTGGTTTATCTATTGCAACAAGAAGTGATGCCATTTCAAATGAATGTTATGATTATTTAGAAGAATTAAATAAAAAGACTTTTTTAACTATAGAATTAGGCTTACAATCTAGTAAAGAAGAAACCTTAAAAATGATTAAACGAGGTCATGATTTAAATAATTTTATAGAATGTGTTAATAATTTAAAAAAGAGAAATATCAAAGTAGTAGTTCATATTATAAATGGTTTACCTTATGAAACTAAAGAAGATATGATTAATACAATTAAATTATTAAATGAATTAAATATAGATGGCATTAAAATACATATGCTTCATATTTTAAAAGGGACAGAATTAGAAAACATTTATAACCAAAAACATTTTTCTATTCTTACTAAAGAAGAATATGTAGATATAGTTATTTCACAATTAGAATATTTAAATCCAAAAATCGTAATTCACAGAATTACAGGGGACCCAAATGTAAAAGATTTAATTGCTCCTACTTGGTTAATAAAAAAATTCGGTGTCTTAAATGACATCGACAAAGAAATGGTAAAAAGAAATACTTATCAAGGTGCTAAATTTATAAACAAGAATTAAAACTTATTTTGGCAATTTTAAATCCTTTTAATTCTGCCTCTAAACTATAATTTTCTCCTTTATTTTTTAAATATTTTATGTTTTGTTTAATAAAATCTTTAATATCTCCTTCTAAATTAGAAACATTTATATCTGCACACATATCTTCACTGCAGATCTTTGTGACTTTATCAAATAAATCATTTTCTTTTAAATAATTTAACACATTTTTAGAATTTAAATCGTTTAAAAATATATTTTGCATACAATTATTAACATCAAATGCTTTATAACTATGTATTGCTAAAAAAAGGAAAAATAAAGTAACTATTAGTTTTTTCATTATAACTCACCTACTAAATAGTTTCTCCAATTTTCTTTTTCTAAGTCTAAAAAAAGAAGAAATTAATAACCATTTTTTGGTAAATTTCTTCTAATCTAAATACATTATATCTATATCAACATATCCATTTATACCATCAACTTTTCCATCACTACATATTTGCCAGTAACGATACTTGCCAGTATAACTAGTTTTATCTGTATAATGAGCAAGCCATGTTTCATATTTTGAGGGTAACCATAATCTTTCTAAATAATTTTTACTACTATATAATAATCCTTCATATCCAGCATCACTTAATGTATCTAAAAAATTTTCAGCCATATTGGTAAGTCCAAAAAAACTTAAATTATACTCATTAAAAGTACTCCAATTTTCCCAATCAAATGCGATTGGTAAATTAACTTTATAATCTTTAATTTTATCTAATACCCATAAAGCCTCTTCATGGGCTTTTTCATTAGAATTGGCATATGAGTAAAAATATATTCCAACATCAATATTTCTTTTATTAGCTTCTGTTATATTATAAGTAAAATTATTATCAATAAAATACTCTCCATCTCGTCCTCTTGTTCCCCCTACTCTAATTATTATAAATTCTACTCCAGCTTGTTGTAATTTATCAAAATCTATATCTCCTTGCCAACTAGAAACATCAATTCCAATACGAGTTTTATCTGTTTTATGTTTATTTACTACATCAGAAAAATAAGTATAAGTCGGTTTACTTGGTTTATTATTCTTACTAGGTTCTACAACGCTTAAATTAAATTCTTGTTTTTCAATATTACCACTTTTATCTTCTGCAACAAATATAAGAGGATAAACCCCTACTTTATTAACATCATATTCTCCTTCTATATAACATTTAGGATTTTTATCTTCATTATCCCCACAAAGAATTTTACTAGTTAAATCTACATCATTTCCTTTATTAATTGTATAACTACTTCCTAACCATATAACAGGTTTTACCCTATCCACAATTGTTACATTATAATTATATTTAACTTTAAAGCCATCGTCATTTATAAATTCAAATTTAACTTCTTGAGTTCCTAATTTAGTTGAGTCTATTGTATAATCATTTGTAATATTACCATTAATACTAACTATAAAATCAGAAACTTTTTTAGTATCAGTAAAATCTAGAGTTAAATCATCAATTAAAATAACTTCAATCTTGGCATTCTTCATGCGTATATATTGAACCAAATTATACGCCCCAATAAGTAGTATACCAACAATAAAGATAACTACAGTTATTAAAAAAATCTTGGACTTGTTTTTCACTTTGATCACTACTTTCTAACTAATTTTAACAAAAAATACCAAAAAAGTCTAACCGAAGTTGTTTTTATCCTTAATTCATGATATCATTTCTTATAAGCCGATTTAGTATAGTGGCATTACAGATGCATGGTAAGCATCAGAGAAGAGTTCAATTCTCCTAATCGGCACCATTGGGAAATTAGTCGAACTAAATCGACTTTCAAAATATAAAGGTTAATTTCGGTTAATCTTTTTTGTTTGTTTTGAAGTATAATAATTGTAAAACTTATATTAGAGAAGATAAACTAGTAGAATTATTAGTAGATGAAATAACTCAAATTATTAAATATGATTAATATGTTTCTCCTTTAATATTACCAATGATTGAAATGTCTTATGGAAGCCCGACAGAAATGTATTCTCATTTAGGAATAGAATTATTGCAAAAAGAAATAGAATATTTTAAAAAAGTAATCAATTATGATGGTGTATGTCAAGAAATAGATGAAGATATGAAAAGAATGAGGTTGAAAAAATAATATATTTGATAATATTAAAAAAGGATTATATTTTAGCAAGATGCAACTTTTATAAAAAAAGTGTAGAAGATGGTAATATTCTACCTTTTGATGAGAATTTTACGAAAAAATGAGTCATACTTATGTTACGAAGTTTCTTTTGGATTTTTGCTCTTTTGATATATTTTAAAGTTAAATATAAAATCATCTTTTTATAGAATCTGTTTCACTTATCACACTATAATTATAATTTTTCATATATTCTTTTAAAACTTGAACCATTTTATTGTAACCAGCTTCACTCATATTATTTGCAACAAAATTATCATGCGAATATTGGCCTCGCCTTTCAGCAAGATGATTATCACCAAAATCCCATATTTGATAATTTACTTTAAATTCTTCAAAGCTTTTATCATTAGATGCTTCGATAAAACTTGTTGCTGCATCTATAAAAGATCCACCATTTTGTAGAATCCAGTTTTCTATTCCTACTCCTCCTAAACCACCTTGAGGTATTTCACCTCGATTTGGCTTATATACTTCTGCTTGCTTTAATACTTGTTTGGCAAGAAGAATATTAGCAACAACATATTTATATTTTTCTGGATTTGTTTTTTTTATAGTAGCAAGTCTATCTTGTAAAGCCATATCAGTCGAATAAGAAATTCTATCATTTTTTTCTGTAAAAGTAATATCAATATCAACATTAATATCGCTATCAATTTGAACTCCTTTAAGTCTAAAGTCACCTGCACCAGTTAATTCTAATGAATTTTCTTTTCCTAAATTTCTTAATAATGTTTGCTTTAACTCTTCTATTTTTGAAGAATTAGATAATATTGTTTTATCTAATCTCATCATAAAGTCAAAATCTCCATCACCTGGCTTATTTGTTCCTCTACCTGTCGAACCTGTATCAATTAATTCTACAAATCCTTCTGTCAAATCACCATCTATATTAGTTTTTAGATGTAATCCTAATTCCTCCAAAGATTTTTTTATGACCTCATTTATTTTTGTTCTCTTAACTCGTACTTCATAATTACTTTGCTCTATTTGAGAAGCCAAGTAATCTGTTTCTTCAGTCACTAAATTTTCAGAAAATGTATAATTATTTTCATCATAATATGATAGTCCACTCATTTTTTCTCTTAATTTATCATAATCATTTGGAGTAAATACTATTTGACCTTCTTTGTTTGCAATAGGAATATAAAATCCATTCATAGCAATTTCAAGACCAACTCTTGAATCATAACTATCCATAACTATATAATTAATCTCACTAGAAGCAAATCCAGTTCTTATTCCATAATGACCTAACCCCAAAACACCAGTATAGAAAACTTCCATTTTTGATACATCATTTTTAACATCAAAAGTTTCGCTATCAGTTCTTGTTGTTATAAATCTATCATCGTTTTTTAATACAAACCAAATAGGACCATAACGATTTGCAACAGTTTCACTAAATTTATCTTTAATTGTTCCATCTGATTTAGTAATCATTGATATATCTGTATCTAATGGAGTTGCATCACTTCCTGCACTAGAGCCTAGATATTCTTTCGAAACACTACCATTTTGTAAAATATTTCTTAAATAAGTAATATCTCCAATTCCTTTAATGAAATCTCCTTGTTCTAAAATCATTTCTGAACTAGAAGCATTTCTATTTCTAACATCAGCAGTTTTTATTTTTTGATTAATATAATTATTTGCCTGTTCTAATGTATCAATTCCAGCAAAACCACAAAACATTCTTATAACTCTATCAGCTAAATTATAATCTAAAGTCCCGTTTGGTGAAAGTTTTTTAGATAATTCTAAAATATCAGTTAAAACATCTTCCGTAATAGTAAAAGTTTCAGTTTCTTTTTTACCTCTCATAGTATTATTATAAAGAGTTGCTAAATGCCTACTAAAAATGATTAATTCATCCTTTTGTGATTCATCAAGTGAATCATATTGAATTTGTCCTAATTTTATACTTTCATATAATTTAGAACCAACCTTAATATTTTTTAGATAAGCATTTACAGAGCGATTATTTGAACCAAAAGACGATTTTACCAAATCTGAAAATACAACGATTTTTTTACCCATAGTTGACGACTTTTTAAGTACAGGTGATACCTTAGAATTATCAAAGTTAAACCCTTGAAAATCTGGATGTAATATTTCAAAACAAGAATATATTTTTCCAACTGTTGGAATATTATTTCTGATAAATACATCTTCAATTTCATTTAAACTTTTAATTGGATTAACTGATTTTAATATTTGAGTTGCTAACTCTTTTCTAAATGTAAATATTTCACTTGAATTTGATAAAGAAAGTCTTAATAATACTTCGGATACATATTCTATTTTTTCTATGTCTATGCTATGACCAAACTCCATAATATATTCTTTAAAAGCATTTTGGAATGCGACATCTTGTATTTTTGAAAATGCCGAAATAGCTTTTAATCTATTATAATTTGCCATTTTCAAATTATCTAAACCATTAAATAAAGGAATCATCCAAGATATATTTTCAGAGAATCCACAAACAATATTGGTATTTCCAAATATATCTAATAATTCTGAATTTGTATTAAAGTCATTTAAAGTAAATTCTCTATTATAAAATTTATTACGAATATCTTGTGGTACATTTTGACTTAAAAATAATGTTGGATTATTGTTTTTAAAATGACTTGGAATTTTATCATCATATTTCATATTTCCATCAATAATAGTTTGTAAAATTGTTTTGTCTAACTCATCTAATAAATCATCTTTTGAAAAATTTGGATTGAATTTAAAATTTTGTAATTTATTTGCTTCAAAAACTGATTCAATATATTTTCCATATAAAAGCATTACATCAAAACTATCTTCTAAACCAAATGTCTGTTTAATAGCACCAACTAAATTAACTTGAATATATCTATGTTCTTCATTTATAACACTAACTGGCATATATTTAAATAATATTTCTAATTCAACATTTTTTAAAAATTCTCTATAGGATTGATTTGATAAAATAAATTCAGAATTGATTGTTCTGTTATAAAATGCTTCCTGTAACTCTTTTGGAGAATCTGAACTTAAAAATAATGTTGGATTATTGTTTTTAAAATGACTTGGAATATTATCATCATATTTCATATTTCCATCAATAATAGTTTGTAAAATTGTTTTGTCTAACTCATCTAATAAATCATCTTTTGAAAAATTTGGATTGAATTTAAAATTTTGTAATTTATTTGCTTCAAAAACTGATTCAATATATTTTCCATATAAAAGCATTACATCAAAACTATCTTCTAAACCAAATGTCTGTTTAATAGCACCAACTAAATTAACTTGAATATATCTATGTTCTTCATTTATAACACTAACTGGCATATATTTAAATAATATTTCTAATTCAACATTTTTTAAAAATTCTCTATAGGATTGATTTGATAAAATAAATTCAGAATTGATTGTTCTGTTATAAAATGCTTCCTGTAACTCTTTTGGAGAATCTGAACTTAAAAACATCGAAGGATAATTTGCTATTAAGTTTTGTGGTACAATTTTAGGATATACTATACCTTTCTCAATTATAAGTCTTCTAAAAGACTCATTTATTCTTCTTTGTATTTCACCAATAGTATCCTCTTTAGAAAATTTTATTTCATACTGATAACTATCATTCATGCTTCTATCAAAAACAATATCAAATACATCTCTATATTCTGTAATAAAACTCATTGTACCATTAAAATTCATTCTCTCTCCAATAAAATTATAAAGATTTTCATAACCATATAAAGCGTTACTCCCATCTACATAAATTTCTCTTAATCTAAAGCAAGATCCTAAATCTTTACCATTTAAATATGTTATATAATCAGGATGCTCTACTAAAAGTTGGGGAGTAATATTTTTAGTATAAAATTGTTTTTGCAATTCTTCTGGTGCTTGTTCTGAAATGAATAGTTGTTCATTTCTTATTCTAAATTCACCAGTCATATCTCTATAATCAGGAGCTTTATCAATATAGTTAAAATCACTTGGACCATATATTACCATTCTTTTCATTGCTTCATAAAACTCATCTTTTGTATATGGTCTATCAACATAATTTCCATTTTCATCATACGGATTTATAGTATAAATTTTTTTATTAGAATCATGTTCATTTACTCCATAATGTAAATACATATCATTCATTAACTTTAACATTTGACAATTATTTTTAGTAAAGAAATGTCCACATTCATTATCAAAATCAACAACATTTTTAAGTCCATAAGTACCAATAAAACTTAATACATCTGAATTATTTAAGGCATCAAAAGGTATTGGAATATCAAATATATAGTCTTGGGGCAAATTTTTTAATTCTTCAAAAATTTTATCTATATCATATTCTCTATATGGGTTAGCACTTTTTAAATAATCTTGCATTGATGAATATTTAAATAATTCTTTATATTCAGTATTAGACAATTCAATAATTTGCTGATATCTTCTCCTAATCGATTTTTCTAGAATATTATCTGTGATTTGTTTTATGTATTCTTGTTTTTCTGATTCACTTTTTGTATCATTAATTTCGTAAATAAATTGATAAATATTAGTATTATCAAGTATCAATCTAGATATATTTTCAAATTTAATCATAAAATCTTTTAATTGATTATTAGTTATATTAAGTTCATTATATCTATCATTTTGCAAACAATAACTTAAATCTTTTTCTTTATATAAATCCCAATTACGAACTAAATCTTCAAGTGAAATCTCACCATCATTAAATCTTCTTTTTTCATAATTTAAGTTATCGTCATTATCTTGTGATATTTCAAATAATCGCTCTTGATAAACTTCTTTCATTCTTGAAGAATAATCGCTTGGTTTGATCTTTTACTAATTCATATAAATTTGTATTTAAATCTTCAACCGATGTATCAATACTCATTAATAATTCCCTAAAATTGATATTATTATAATATACTCGTTTGCTTAGCAACTCCCAATCTAATGTTTTTGCTTTTTCAACTCCGAATTTTTCAACTATATGTCTATCTTGTCCATTTAAGCAAGTTATTGGAATCTTATCATCTAATTCATATTCAATAAACTCGCTAAAAGAAAGGGTGCAATTATAAATTCTTGATAATATATTCTTAGGAACTTTTAATCTTCTTCCAAATATTTGTCTTTTTTGATATTTATAGTTCATCTATCATCACCTACAATACCATTTTATCATATTTTTTTTAGATTTTTTATACTTTTGGGATATTTAATATTCCAAAAATAAGCAAATAAAAAATGAGAGTATGAATAAACCACAATTCATATTCTCTCTTTTATACAAAGACATATTTTTGCACTTACATTTCACAAGTACAAAATAGGTCTTGGTGCATCAAAAAGCGATAAAAAGCCTTTACTAAGATTTCGTAGTGTTTTCTCATATCCTGTTATCTTTTTTATAAGTTTTTTTGAGTAAAAAATCTGAAATTCTTGATAAAATTTGATTTCTGTGTATAATAATCGTTAGTTAATTTGGGTGAGGAGAATAATTATGAACAAACAAATAAAAAAAAGATTGACATCTTTTGCCTTAGCTGGAGTTATGGCTATTAGTATGACTGGATGTAAAAATTCTGAACAAAGTCAAAATGAAAATTCTAGTGTAAATGTTTTAAAAATTGATGCTGAATTAGAAGAAAACACTAATGAAATCAATAATGAAAATTCTAGTATAAATGATTTAAAAATCGTTGCTGAATTAGAAGAAAATACTAATGAAATCAATAATATAAAACATTATAGTGCTAAAAATATTTGTGTTGTAACTGCTACAACATTATCAGGCAATACGAAGACTTATTTAGCAAGACCATATAACACACTTACAAAGGTTTATTATTTAGAATTAAAAACAGGTTGTACAATAGAAAGAGTTAATAAGGTTACAGAATTAGTAAAGTATCTAGATGTAGAGGAGCTAAAAGAGGAATATACTGAATTAGAAATAATGGAATTATATTCTCAAATCGTTGGTTGTAGTATTTCTGATTCAGAGTATCCGGTTTCAAGATATGTTGATTGTCCTGTTGAGGTGCCTCAAAAAGAAGAATATAATGCTGCCTATTTACATTTGCTTGTTGGAAAAGATGAAAATGGAAAAGAAGAATTATATCTTGTAAAACACAAAAATTATCCATTTATATCATCTGAAATCTATGACTTTTTTACAGGAACACATCTAAAAAGTTATTATGAATTTATTTCTTCACTAAAATGGGCACCATTATGTGAATATATACCATTATCTAATAGAAAAGAAAATTATACCTCTGAGGAATTAAGAGTAATCTTAGATTATGCAAGACAAGTTTTTCATAAAGATGTAACCTTTAATATAAATGATTCAATAGACTTACGCACTTTAGAGCAAAAATATAGTGAAGAACAAATATTAGTATTGGACACTTCCAAATTGATGAATTTTGGAGAAACCGAGGATACCAAAAAAAATCATATATTATTGCTTACCTATGCAAATGAGGATAAAACAGTGTTTAATTATAGTGAGCTGGGATCTAATACAGAAGTCGCTAATCTTATTATAGATGAAAATGGATATACTCTATGTTACTATGAACCAGAAAATGGCGTAGCATACATTGCAAATAGTGAAATTGCTGAAGATGGAATACTACCATTAAATGAATTTTTAATAAAAAATGGTTATGAAGATAGTGTAAATACTCAGGCATTTACACTTGAAGAACTTCAAAGTTTGGAACAAAGTTTACAAAATAAAAAGATACTTACATTATCTATAAAATAAATTAAACTAAAATCCAAAAAAAATTTTATAACTAATGGATTTTTGCAGAAAATTAATACTGAGTTAGTAAACACACTATAATATAAGCAGATTTGATATCCATCAGTCTACTTTTATGCAAGAGTTTAAAATAGGCTCTGTAATCGACCAGTGTGATAGTTACTCGAACTTTTTATTCGATAATAATGAAGTACTGAACTGAACCTTAAAAGTTGAATAGTTTTTAATTAGAGGATTGTAACCTGTAATTTACATAAGACAATCCTTTTTATTTCACTTTAAGTCTATCATAATTATAATAACTAATATATCATCTATTGCTTTATACTTATCCTCTTGGTCATAAATCATTCGTTTTCAAGCATAGTAATTCTCCTTTCAAATTTTTGATTTTTTCACCTCCATTTCTAGAGATTAATATATCAAAAAAGAATGTACTTTAAAGATCTTCTTGATGTACATTTCATTCTCATTTTTGTACATATCTATTTTCCTCTTTTTGTACATTCTTATAGTATCATTAACAACTTTTTCTCCACGAAGATTGAGCTCCATCTGCATTAAAATCTCGCTCAATTAAGAGATGCTAATGATATAAATATAGTCTTAAAAAATATGAAGATACTTAAAAAAACATTCTAACGAAGTATTGAAAAATTAGAATATGACTAAATAATGCTAACACATGAGATAAAAGTTGTAGAAAATACTTGGATAAATGGAAAATTAACTTCGTTAATAATAAAAACAAGAACATAATCTATCTTATAACATTTTTTATTAATTTGCTCTATTAAAAAATTATTAGGAGTAGTATAATTAGATTATCAAAATCATATAGAAATAGAGATATTTAAAGGTGAATTATGGAAGCATTTGAAGTTATATTAGATATATTAAATGAATTAATTGTTGATAAAGCTTTTAATAAAAAAAATAATATAAAAAAAAGATTGCCATACATTCTCATATATTATATTGTGATTATAAGTTTATGTACTTTTATACTCTTTCTAGCTATTAATTTAATTAAGTTAAAAAATATTATTGGTTATTTTTTCATTATAATGTTCATTATTTTATTAACCTTATTAATATTACCATTTATTAACCCTAAATAAAAAATATTTTTGAAATAACTTACAATTTATTGTTTTAAATCAAGATAATGTGATATGTAGATTTGCAGGTGTTAGTTCAACACTAACAAATGGATGTGTAAAAAAATATCAAAGGAACAAATATTGCCTATATAAAAAAGCTTTTAATAAATAGTTAACATTTTAGTTGGTACAATATTTCAATATATATATAATTATCTCACTTTTCAAAATCCGAATTTTCTATTTTCTTAATTGGATGCCTTATTACTGTCTTTAATTTACTTACATCGCATTTTCTTGGATCACTTAAATATATTTCATGATGATATCTAGTATCAGTAATATCTAATTCATATCCATTTTCTTTCATATAATTATGCATCAAATTAATTGTTGTAAGCTCATCATCATAGGACCCTAAATGCATGCATTGAACACATATTCCCTCATCATAAGTTAAAAATTCAACTCTTGAAAAATCTTCTTTTTTCTTTTTTGTTGCTTCTTCTATAGCCCAATCAAATTCACTCTTTGTTACAAAATCAGGAAGTCTAATTACTGATATAAAACGCATTGCATCTTTATTATTATAATCAATAGTTCCCTTCATACCATCTTGCCACCAAAAACCTTCAAGAGGTGGAACAACATATTCAAAAAAACCATCTATTTTATGACTACCTTTATAACTCATTTTTATTGTATAAGCAATGCCATATAATAAACCTATTGTTTTTTTATAATCTCCATTTTCTTCATTAGGATTACCTGAACCTCTAACTGCGATATAATTCATTTTGGGAATTTCTATAATACTAGGTTTATTTTTTGGCATATAAAATTCCTTATATTCTTTCTTATAATCAAAAGCCATATTACACATCCAATCTAAAAAATACTTTAATTTACGTTTATTATAACATATTTCAAAATATTAGATATATTTTACAACAACTTTTTTATATCAAACTAATTATTCTCTATTCCATAAAAGAATTAATTATAATCATATTTATATTTGATTAATAAAAAAGATACTATATAAT